>NZ_RCNW01000492.1:0-45234 GCF_004307605.1 Pseudomonas sp. Sample_24 | reverse complement strand
CCGGGCGCAAACGCATGATTGAAAGTAACTTGCGGCTGGTGGTGAAAATCGCCCGACGCTACGTCAATCGTGGCCTGTCGCTGCTGGACTTGATCGAAGAGGGCAACCTCGGGCTGATCCGGGCGGTAGAGAAGTTCGACCCTGAACGTGGCTTCCGCTTTTCGACCTACGCGACCTGGTGGATACGTCAGACCATCGAGCGCGCAATCATGAATCAGACCCGGACCATCCGGCTGCCGATCCATGTGGTCAAGGAGCTGAATGTGTACCTGCGGGCCGCGCGGGAGCTGACGCAAAAACTCGACCATGAACCCTCACCCGAAGAAATCGCCAACCTGCTGGAAAAACCGGTGGGAGAGGTCAAGCGCATGCTCGGCCTTAACGAACGGGTTTCTTCGGTCGACGTCTCGCTGGGCCCGGACTCGGATAAAACGCTGCTGGACACACTCACCGATGATCGCCCGACCGATCCATGCGAACTGTTGCAGGATGACGACCTGTCCCAGAGCATCGATCAATGGCTCTCGGAACTGACCGACAAGCAGCGCGAGGTGGTCATCCGCCGCTTCGGCCTGCGCGGGCACGAAAGCAGCACGCTTGAAGATGTAGGCCTGGAAATTGGCCTGACCCGGGAACGGGTCAGACAGATTCAGGTTGAAGGCCTAAAGCGTCTTCGGGAGATTCTCGAGAAGAATGGCCTGTCGTGCGAGTCGATTTTTCAGTAGCACGACATACTCAGCATAAAGAGCCCGACTGTTCGCAATGGTACGAGTGGTGGGAAAAAACCGGGCGCTGGGGTAGCATGTCGGAACGGTCTTTTGCTCCTTCGCAGAAACCTAGAAACCCGCAAGCATTGCCGTGCTGCGGGTTTCGTCGTTTTTAGGCCTTGTCCGTGATCGACGGTAAATCAGGCAGCATGCCTTCCAATGTTTCTTGAACTGGTGGGTTCATGCCATCACCGGCTGGTAACTGCATATCACCTGGTTCCATGACAGGCGCTTTCAGCAGCTTTCCGGTGCCAAGGTCGCTTTGATCTTCCGACGACACCAGCACTCGCGCATTGAAACGCGCAAACCGGATGTTCTCGCGGCTATCGGCCCAAGCGATTCGGCTATTGACCACGTACGCCAGTGCACCGCCTCGATCACTACCGAGCCTGATGGTTTGAATCCACGCCTGATCGATCAGCACCGACAAGGCCCGCTTGGTGGTAGCGGTCGAGGTTTCCATCAGCTTGGCCAATGTAGCCTGGCTGGCGATCAGAGCACCGCTTTTGTCCATGTTTGCAACTAGGATGTGTAGCAGCTGAGCAGCACGCGGAGCGTGCGCTATGAGCTGTGCCCAGGCTTCGTGCCCAGCACGCTCTGTCTGCACCCATGTCCCGCGTTGAGCGGGCTGGTGTAGGTTGCGGATTTCGTCAGACATTGACCCTCCTGTCAGAACATCCAAGTTGTGTTCGCTATCTCTCAAATCTTGCTCGATAGCGTGCAAGAATGAGCCAAGGGTAGCTCACACCGTGCTCTATGGGTAGATCAAATTTGTTCGATATCTCACAGGCTTGTTAGATAGCAATCAAGAAATGAACTAGGGGTAGCTCACAGTATGAGCTATGGGTAGCTCATCGCTGTTTGCTATCGAGCAAGGATGAGCGAGGGTTCGCTCATGGTTTGGGGTAGCTCATTAGGTGAGCTAGGTTAGGTCACATGCTATGAGCGAGGTTGGTTCATCAACGATGACCGAGGGTTCGCTCATATGTTGAGCTACCTACTACTCTGGAAGCCCCGTAAATCAAGGGTTCGCAACTCCTGCCTCTCATGATCTCTACCTGTCACCTTCTGCGTTTGCTGTTAATCAGGCAACGTCGCCTGCGGCAGCAGCCACTCGTAAGCGCCTGACAGACTACGGCTGCGCCTTCGCTAGTCAGTCACTTCCGACCGGCTCAATTGGTCACGGATTTTGAGAACAGTGGTTGCCGAGCATTTCGCGTGCCTGGCTGCAGCACGAATGCCAAAATTTGCAGCGAGCAGTTCCCGTACACGTTTGTGCAAGTCCTGGTCTGCAGGACGGCCCTTGTAGACGCCTCCCTGTTTGGCCTTCGCGATTCCCTGTGCTTGCCTCTCTCGACGCTGCTGATAGTCCTTGCGAGCGATAGCGGCCATCATTTCGACCATCATGTTGTTGATCGCTGCAAGCATACGACTGGTGAACTCGTCGTTTTGGTTCGTTCTCATTGCCAGGTGGCTGGTTGGCAGATCGAGGGCGACGATTCGCAAACCCTTTGAGTCGATAGCGGCTTTGAGTGTTCGCCAGTCAGGATCTTCCATGCGCGATAATCGGTCGATGCTTTCGACAAGAAGAACATCCCCCTTTCGTGCATCTTTGAGCAGGCGCAGCAATTCAGGCCTGTCAGCTTCTGTGCCGCTGACGTTCTCAGTGTATGTGTTGGCAACAAGGTGTCCGTGTTCAGCGGCGAATTGCTCCAACGCTGCATTGGCCCGGTTTGCATCTTGCTCGACGGTCGAGGCGCGGAGGTATGAACGGATGAACATGGTGGACTTCACCTCGTTGTATCAGTTTGAGTGTTCACTTATTGACGTATCAAATTAGGCGTACCAGTAATCGAAGTAAAGCTCTGAGTGATGTACTCAAGGCTGTTTCAGCACGGGTATGCCCTAAAAATACACACTGGGTTCAGGTAGTGGGATTGATCGCAACCCAGCACTTGGCACCGTTGTAATCGTCACCACCTTCAGAGATGAAGACATGGCCAGCCTCGTCTACGGCATAAGCGCCGGGGCGTTCGTGACTTGCGTCCCGCAAGCAGTTTTTCCATCCATACACGGCATCTTTCCAGATCAGCACTACGCCGCCATGGTGATCTTGGTTGGCTGCACGCCATTGAGTGGCGGTTGTGCGTAATGCCTCGATAAGCTGACTCATGTTTTTCCCTCCGTTAGATCAGCTGTTCCTTCAATCTCGATTTGATCCATGTTGCCGTTCCAGCGCTGCCCCTCGGCATCGATCACGCTGACTCGTTCGGTGGCCAGGTCTAGGGCAATGATCTGGCCTGTGCCGAATGAGGTGAGATCGGTCTGAAACGTCACTGCTCTACCAATCAAAGGATGTTGCTCACTCAGTTCCATGTGGCTGATCTCCAAAGGGAGGCGAGGGCTATGAGTTGCGGCGCCGGTGAATACGATCCAGAGCGGGGAATGAGTCGCGAACTTTTTGTTCATGTTTCAGCGATTCCCCGCGAGCGTCCAAGGCTGCTTTCACTGGGGCAAGGATTCTGGCAGCTTCTTCCGCGCCTTTCTCTTTCACCAACTGCTCATGCCCGCGTGGGTCAATGGCTTCACGTTCTACCCGGGCCTTTTCGAGGGCTTCAAAAGCTGCAGCATCTGCAGCTACTGCGGCGTTGATCTCGGCGTAGTGACTCTGGCGTTTCGCTGGGTCGGGTTGAAACTCTTTAGCGAGTTCGAGATCGGCCAACAGCGAGAGGGAACGGTCAATGCCGTTGAGGGACTTCGCCAGTGGCTCCAGCAGCTTGGCGAATGCTTCGAGGGTCTGTTTGTCGGTCATGCTTCGTGATCCTTCTTCGTCATGGATTTGTTTTGCCAATACTTCAACCGTTCTTCGTCCGCCTCTTTTACGAAACGATCGATCATCTGCTCTGGTGCGCAGATCTGCGCATAGGCCCAGCCTTCGGGTGCCTGGAGCATATAGGCTGAATAGATCTTGTCGCGGATGGCCATCGCTCGCTGTTTGGTCAGCCCGTGAGCGGTGGCCACGGCGACCAGCTTTTTGCCTTCGACAAGGATTTCAAAGGCGACGTCGAGGCTACGGCTGTGCATCTTGGACTTGCTGCGAATCCGCTCGAAGTCTTCGAGCGGTATCCGTAGATCCTGGTCAATGGTGCGGCCAGTCATTCTGTTGGCTTCCACTGTTCAGCGATTTGTTGTCGGGCTTTTTCCAGCTCTTGGGTGAGATATTCCTTTTCGGCCTCCAGAGTCTTTACCTGCTCGGCCAGGACGGCGTTCTGTTCTTTCAGCACGTCGAGTTCTGTGTCTTCGTCCGTGTTGGCGGCAGGCTTCGCGGTCTTGGCTTTGCCACCGGGTTTGATCCTCAGTGCCTTCGTGGTGCGAAGCTGGGTGCGAACCTCGTTGCGCAAATTGAGGTCGGGATCTTCTTCGGCGCGCTGCACCAGCTCGACGGCTGCGGCTTGGTCAAGCCGTTCAAGTCGGGCCAGGTCATTGACCACGGATATATCGGCAGTGACCCCGTTCTGTACGGCTGTGCGGCTCGCGCCTGGCTGCTCTACCGCATCAAGATAGGCGAGGCGTTCAGCAACCCAACTGATGCTCTTTTTCCACTCGTCAGCGACGGCCTGCAGGGTGCCCAATTCCTCTTTGTCTCCTTTGAGGGCAAGGGCTACCTCAAGCTGTGTCAGGTTCTCGCGCTGGACGTTTTCAGCGCGTTGAATCCGTTTCGCTTGGGCGTCAGTGAGATCGCGCACAACGGCTTCAAGCAGGAGGCCTTTGAACGCGCATGAACGCTGTCGGCGTTCACCGGCTACCATCAGATATTTGAAGCCGCTTTCAGGATTCGGGTGAGGCCGGAGGATGGCAGGCTCTGCCTGACCGTTCTGCTCAATGTCGTCGCCCAGCTCCATCAGCGACTCTTGAGTGAAGCCCGGATTCTGTTTCCCCCGGATCTGTGGCTTGCACTCAACTTCACCAGGGTTGACCTTGATGATGCGCTCGCCTTCCTGAACGGCTTTCTGCTTTTGGAAGTCAGACAGCTTGTTGACTGCTCCCCCGAATGCGTTCGGTTTCTTTGTCGTAGTCATGGGATCTCCCTCAAGCCGTGAAAACTTTATCGAGAACAGCCTTGCAGGCCCGTTTCATTTCTTTCCCGGCTTCGCGCTGGCTACCGCTGCGAGCTTTCCACCAGACGGGATTGCCTGCGGCCAAGGCTTTGTTGATGCAGGGCCGGTAAATGATTTGTTCAGCAAACATCGAGTCCCCGTAGGCTTCGCGCAAACCGGGGAGGGCATCAATTTCTTCTGGTGATCGGCTGTTGACCAGGTTCGGCAAGTAACCCAAGAACTTCAGTTCCGGGTTGTACCGATCCTGCACAGTCTCGATGGTGTTCATCAGTTTCGGCAGCCGAGCCAAGGTGAAAGCACTGATGTTGAAGGGGGCGACCACCGCGTCAGAAGCCGTCAGAGCGGCGACCATACGACGCTGCAGGTTGGGTGGGGTGTCGATCATGCACAGGTCAAAATCACCGGCAAAGCGTTCGAGGGCAGGCCGCAACTGGTGAATTACATCAAGAGGCATATCGTCCACATCGAGCAGCGGCACGTCTGCTTCGATCAACCAAGTGTTAGGGCCAACCTGGCGCGGCTGATAACCGTCATGATTGCCGGTGAACAGTTGACTGGACATGAGGTAGGGCGTTTCATCACCGTCCTCTAGAGCGGCAAAGAACTGCGACAGGTCGCCTTCATCGAGGTCGACAACCAGCACACGCTTCCCTTCTTCGGCTGCATAGGCGGTCAAGTGACACTCCACGGTGGTCTTGCCTACACCGCCTTTCTGATTCGCTACAGTGATGATCTTCATGTGATCTCCGGCTGGTCCGATAGTGGAACTATGGGGCAAGTGTGCAGGCGGTAAACCCTTCAGTCAACCCCTAATAAGGGTTTACTTTGTTTTTCTCGCACGCGAGAAAAAGGGCGGGCAAACCGGCGTTTCTCGCACGCGATAAAGCCCTGATTGGCTGCTAGAATTCGCGCCACGCCGCTCCCTGGTAGCGCGGGGTCAGTTTCCTTGCGCGCTCTTTGGACGGCCAGGGGCTTGTCCGGGGCGGCTCCCGGCCAAGCCCTGTTCCCCCTTCCTATCACTACCGCTCGTCAGAGCTTTCCTCCGTAGTGAACAAAACAATATTCGTGCGGTCACACGCGCGGGCTGGTTTATTCACTCCCTTCCTTTCTTTACGCGTGGCATGGAGCCATCACACACGCGCTAAGCGGTAAACATGGAAAACCGTTTGAAACTCAATCACTTATGCGGAATTCACTGGTATCGAGCTTTGTTTCGAGGTTTTGCCGTGCCTGTTATAGCGAACGGATCCAAAAATAAAACCAACGAAATGTTGATTTCGTGAAATGAAATGTCTAAAGTGAATCACGAAACACGGAAAACATCTTACGAAACTCGAAAGAGGGAAGAAAGGCGAGGTGGGATCTAGAAGAAAATCCTCGACAGCTCCAGTATCCGCTCTGTTTTTAGCGACCAGCTATCCAGAGGACATGATGCAGAGCCTAGATAAGAAAGAACTGACGGTTTTCGCCTTCGCTCAACCTGACTATCGAGTTCACTTAAAAGAACTAATTCAGAGCGACGGGAGGAAATGGATATTAATCATTGAAAGTCCATCTACTGGACAGATGTTCACTGTAGTAACTGCGTTAGGGAAAACCAGACTATTTAAGAATGCCGATACCGCTATCGACTTCATAAAGGAAACCTGCCCTAACAACCCTAATAACGTAATAACTGTAACGTACGGGGTTCCCCCGTCATGACATAGATGAGGCAAAGGTATGCAACTCGAATCTGGGAAAATGGTTTGTCATGAAGTAAAAAACAACAAGCTTTCCTGGGCCACCCGGCTACAACAGAGCAAGGCTGTAACTTCCCTCCGTAGTCTGTTCGCGCAGAAACAACCGAGCCATGCGGCTCTGATGCGCAAGGACTGGACAGCAAAAGCTGAAAAGACCCTGCTCCTGGGGTCGCTGTTCTCCATCAGTCTCCTACCCGAAGTCGCTAACGCGGCGCTGAACTTCAGTTCGCTGACCAACCTGTTTAAAGATGTTGTCAGCTTCCTGATTTTCGATATCGGTTACTACCTCGGCATCTTGGCCATCGTGATTACTGGCTACAAAGCCAAGTCCGGCCATATCTCCTGGTCTGCCTTTGGCTGGGCGGTCGCGGGTATCTTCCTGGTGTTCTTCGCACCGAACATCGTTACCGAGATCAAGAACGGCGCGGCGAACTCGCTATGACTACAGGCGAGCACAAACCCGATGAAGGGGAGGTGCTCGTCGTTGCGATGGCCCGGCCATCCATGGTCGGCGCCTTCACGATGTCGAGCGTACTCATAAGCATCTTCGCACCGCTCATAGCTGCACTGCTGATTCGTTCGCTATGGCCGGTTGCATTAATACCTGTTCTGTTTGGCGCGTCTTACTACATCTGCAGCAAAGACGTTTATTTGTTCGGGGTTATGCAAGCAGCTTTCCGCTTGCGCGCCTCACAGAATCGGAAAGTTTGGGGGTATCGGAGTTATGCGCCTCGTTGATAAAGCTTTTAAAAAGCTGACGCAAAACCTTGATCTCTCTCTTGGTGTTCAACATCCAGAGGGATCCGAGCAAGATCTCTTGGAACTGCAAGTTAGCGAAATGGTGCCGTATGATTACCATTACGATGACGAAACAGTTATGACCAAGGAAAGTTCGTTGGTGCAAGTTGTCAAAATTGACGGCTTGCTCTTTGACTCTTTGTCTGACGAACAGGTTAAACAGTTTGAAGTTCGCCGTAATACCGTGCTGCGCACTATCGCTTCCAGCGACCTTGCGCTGTATGTGCATGTAGTCCGCCGCAAGGTGTTTGATTTCCCTGAAGGGCAGGGTTCCACTTGGTTCTCCAAGCAGTTCAATGCGGCCTGGCGTAAGCGCTACGAGAGCAAAGGCTTCTATGTCAACGAGATCTATATCTCGTTGGTGCGTAGCCGCTTCCGTGCCGGTATGCCAGGGATCATGGATCGAGGAATTGCGCTCATCACGGGCACCAGTGCTAACAAGCAGGATGCTGAATCCTTCGAGGAAATGGCGGACGATCTTTACAAGGCGTCAAACCTGCTGTTGCGCGGCCTTTCTGAGTACGGCGCTACCCGGCTGCAGATCCAGCGGCACCCGGTTTGCTCCACCACGTTCATGGGCCGTGACCAGGCCTTTGATGCTGTCAGCCGTTTCCGGTGGAGCTGGGATGAATTCAAAAAGGTGGTTGGGGATCAAGCTCAATACCCTGCTGAAGTTGTCCTCGATTACCTGGGGGAAGAATTCTCCGAACTCAGCTCGTTCTTCCACTACCTGATCAACCTTGAGGATCGCAAGATCCCTGTGAGCGATCAGAAAATCTGCGAAATGTTGCCATACGCACGACTCAATTTCCGCGTGTTGGCAACGATGTGTGAAGTTCGGGGTAGCACCAGTTCGAGAATCGGAGCGGTGTTGAGCATGGCCGAGTGGCCGCGTAAGACGCCATCGCGAATGATGAACAAGTTCCTGCAGCAGCCGGTGGAATTCATCATCACGCAATCGTTCTTCTTCTCGAACCGGATTGAAGCCGAGTCGTCGATGGTCGATGAACAACGCCGACTGACCGTATCGGATACACACGGGATTTCCAACGATGACAGCCAGGAACTGACTGAAGGCATTCGTGCTCTGCGCCGTGGCGATACGGTCAATGGCCTGCATCACCTGACGATCTTCGTTCATGTGCCTTCGCTGCCAATGGACTCCGATGACCATCGCAAAGCGAACAACAAAGCGCTGGATAAAGCTGTTGGTTTGATCGAGGGATGCTTTGTCGACCTGAACGTCAAATCTGTTCGTGAGTGGATGGCCCTAGAAACCTTCTTCTGGTCGCAGCTGCCTGGCCAACAAGAGGCCTTGATCGGTCGTCGTGGGAAGATCAAATCGAGCAACTTCGCCGGGTTCGCTTCGCTGCACAACTTCGCAAGGGGCCGTCGCGACGGCAACTTGTGGGGGCCTGCGATCACGGCTTTTGAAACCGAAAGCGGCACGTCTTACAACTTCAACTTTCACCGCGAGCTGGAAGGGATGGTTGCAGGGCACACCGCAGTTGCAGCGGACACCGGCTCAGGTAAGACCACGCTGATTTCGGCGATGGTTTGTGAGGCCGACAAAGCCGGGCCGCGAGTGTTCTGGTTCGATAACCGCTTCGGCGCGAAGGTGTTCATGAAGGCAATGGGCGGGGTACACACCACGCTTTCCCCGCACAGCGGCATGAACTGGAATCCTTTCAAGCTGCCGGACACGGCTGAGAACCGGGCGTTTCTGGTCGATCTGCAGGTGCAGATGCGTCAGTGCTACGCCCCTACACCGGCTGACTCTGACGACATTAAGCGCTTCAAGGCCCTGGTAGATGAAAACTACTCGCTGCCGTATGAGGATCGGCGGTTGCGCAATGTGGTGTGGACGTATGGCCAGGGTGAGCTGGCAGACATTATGGCCATCTGGCACGGCGCCAAGGGCGTGACTGGTGCGAACGCTGGTGTGTTCGACAATCAACACGACTCTATCGACCTGACCACTTCCCGGCACTACTGCTTTGAAATGATGGAACTGCTCAAGGGCGGTGAGGCACGGCCTGAACTGCCGGTCGTCCTGAGCTACCCGCTCCACCGTATTGAGCAAGCGATGGATGGCACCCCTTTCATCCTGGTACTGGAGGAAGGGCAAAACCTGGTGAAGAACGATTATTGGAAGAAGCGAATCGACAACTTCATCATGCAGATCCGCCGCAAAAACGGGCTGATTATCTTCGTCACCCCTGATGCGAAGTACTTCCGCAGTGAAACCGACTCAATCGACAAGCAGACCTCTACCAAGATCTACCTGTCGAACGACGCGGCCACTGATGAAGACCATCAAAACCTGACCGTCGCAGAACGTAAGTGGATTCGTGAGATCGGCCAGGCTTCCCGCAAGTTTCTGATCCGTCGCGGGAAGGAGTCGATCAGGGCGGTTTTCGATCTGACTTCCGAAGTGGATGACGAAAACCTGTCCGACTTTATCCCGGTGCTGTCCTCAAACGATGTTGGTGTCGCCTTGATGGATTCCATCATCAAGCGCCTGGGCACCGACGACCCTGAGCAATGGGTTCCTGTCTTTATGGCGGAAGCCAAAGCGAAAAACACCCACAACCTGAAGGCGGTCAAATGATGGCAACTATGAAGAAAATCGGCCTCGCGGTGGCAGTGGCCATGGCTGTGAGCGGCCAAGTGAATGCTACCGGCGTTCCTACTGGTGACGCCGGAACCTGGGCGGCCCTGGCTCAACAGCTTGTTGTGCTGCGGGAACAATTCGAGACGCTGAAAGACTCGTATCAGACCCAAGGCAACATCCTGCGCAACCTCGAAGGTTCCTATGGCCGTGGTGCCATCGGCCTGAACGACTCGATCAACTCGGCTTCGGTCGTGCCGGGTTCCTGGCAAGAGGTCGTTGCACGGCAAGGCTCCGGTGCGTATGGCAGCAAGCAGTCGTACTACGAGGAATTGATCAAGACCTTGCCGCAAGAGTTGTTTGCCAACCCACAAGGCCAACGCGCCCAAGGCTACCAGCTCAGTTCTGATGCCGTTCGCGCAGCCATGTCCGGTGGCGATGCGCTCTACAGCGAAGTGCAGGTGCATCTGAACAACCTGGCCACCCTCTCGCGTCAAGTGGATATGACCACAAACGCCAAGGATGCCGCTGACCTGCAGAACCGCATTTCTGCTGAAAACGGCATGTTGGCCTCGGCCCAGTCGAAGCTGCAGGCGTTGAACATGAACCTGCAGGCGAACCTGAACAACGCTGAAAACCAGGCCACTGCGGATAACGAGAAATTCTTTCGCTGGACTGAACAGTAATTCTCGCGTGCGAGAAAAGGAGATCTGAAATGAAAGCAATCCTGCTGATGCTCAAAATTATCACCACCCCAGTCTGGGGGCCGCTGTGGCTGATCGCCAAGCTCTGGAAGGTAATCGTTCTGGCGGTACTGGTCGGCGCAGCCTCCGGCTGTGTCACCAACACCGCCAAGCTGGACAAGTCACCATGCGCTTGCCAGTTCACCCCGTTCGTAACCGCTGACCAGGAGCGCACCAATGCTTAAGTTCAAGCTGCACCATATCCTCTCTGTTTGCGTCGGTGTGGTCGTGGTCGGCGGGCTGGTTTACATCAACACCTCGTCCTACTTTTCGACCTCGCCGGTCGATGGTGAAGCACCCACGGCGCCGGTGGCCACCTTGGAAAATCCGCTGCTGAAGGCAACCAAAAAGGATGTTGGCGACTGGTTCCCGGGCACCTGCTTTGCAGAGATCTACATGCAGTCGTCGTCCTACGGTGGTGCCCTGGTACAGGGTTGCATTCAGAAAACAGCACGAGAAATCAAGGCGCAGACCGGTGCGACCGTAAGCGCTGAAGACTTCCGCTCTCCAGAGGTGATCTCGCACTTCAAGGGTGTATATGGGGCATCGAATCCATGGCGCAGCTGACTCTCGAAGGTCTGATCGGGGCTACGGACGAAGTAACGACAAGTTTCGTCGCCGAAGTATTTCCCAACCTTGCGGAGCTGGTTTCACCACTGGTCTATGTCGTTGCTGTTGGGTACTGGGTCGCGTTGGGGCTTTCGATCTACAACGGCCAATCCATCAAATACTGGGACATTACGAAAAGGGCAATGCTCACATCATTGATCTTTCTCACTTTGAACTGGGGTAGTGGCGGGGCTGTGTTTTACCAGGCATGGGGCACGTTCACTGAGTCGGTTGCCGCGAAAATTATGAGTGGCGGTAGCACTACCACTTCGATGCTCGACGCGCTGTATGTAAACGTGGGGAAGGTTGCCAGCGTTCTGATGAATGTTAGTTGGCGTCAGTTTGCGATGATCCTGATGGGCTACGGTCTTTTCTTGATTAACTGCATTCTGTTTGTGGTCGCCATTCTGAACATGCTGATTGCAAAGTTTGGTGCTGCTATCAGCATGGCGATTCTTCCGATCTTGATCGCGTTCTTCTTCTTTTCGGAGACTCGGCAATGGGGCATGAACTGGTTAAGCAAGATGCTGAACTTCTCGCTTATCTACATTCTGTCCATCGCCATTATTCGTTTCGGTTATTCGGTTTTCGGGGATGCAATCAATGAAGTCGCGCAAACCGCCACTATCAGCGATGCAGCACTAATGACCGCGCAACAGTACGGAACGATCCTGATCGTTGAAGGCGTCTTGATTATCTGCATGTTGCAAGTGCGTGGCTGGGCGGCGGCACTGTCTTCGGGTGCAGCGGTGCAAGGATCCTCGCTTGTAATGATGGCTATCAGAACTTTGGGAGTACGTCGCTAATGGACAAGACGTTTAAGAATGACGAACAGCTGCGCCGCAAGGCCTTGCGCGAAGGTCAGAAAACCAAGCAAGAACGCAACCGTTCGTTCTACCTCAATGGCATCCAGGCCGTTGCCATTCTCGGGCTGGGCATAGCGGTAGCCGCGCTGGCAGAGATCCACACCGTCATTCCTGTGGTTGCGACCATCGGTGCGGATGGTGAGGTTTTGAAGATGCGCGTTATCGACCAAGACAACGTGTCTTCTGAAGATGCGTTGATTCAAGGTGCTCTGTATGACTTTGTGGGTGCATGTAATACGTTCGATCCGAAACGTAAACAGCAGCTGTCCGATGCGTGCCACTTGTTCATCACGCCGGACATTGCTCGGGAATATGAACAACTGATCAACCCGGAAAACCCTGATAATCCGTACCTGACGCTTGATGCGAAGGACTGGATTGAAGCTCAGGCGTATGGGATGAACAAAGTCGGAGACGTGTATCAGGTTTCGTTTAGATCCTATCTGCACAAGTGGGGTACGAAAGACCCGGTTGTTACCAACTACGTGGCAAACGTAAAAATCGATAACACACTGAAGCCAAGAGCACTTGGCGACCGTTGGGTAAACCCGCTCGGAACATTGGCTACTGTCTACCGTAAGAGTGAAGAACTGAGCCGCCGGTAATTCATTCAATTCAAGGAAACTGATCATGAAGAAAAACTGCATTCTGCCGACCGCTATCGCCCTGAGTTTGTGTTTTGCGGGTGGCATCGCACATGCCGCAAAGTTGCCAAAGCCGCTTATGAGCGATAGCCGGGTAAAACAAGTTCCTTACGACCCGAACCAAGTTTATGAACTGGTAGGGACGTACAACTATCAAACTTCGCTGGAATTCGAAGCAGACGAAATGGTCAAGGTTGTTGCACTCGGCGATACCATCGCCTGGCAAACCATCCCATTCCGCAACCGGCTTTTCCTCAAGCCGGTTGAAGAAAATGCGGACACTAACCTGACCGTTATCACCAGCAAACGCACCTATTACTTCCAGCTGGGCAGCACCAAAAAAACTGCTGGCCAGTCGTACCTGGTGCGCTTCATCTATCCGACCAGTCGGGTGGCCACCTACTCCGAGTTCAAAAGCAATGAGCCAGCGCCGGTGGCCAGCTCCGGCACCGCGAGCGAGCCGAACATCAACTACGGCTTTTCGGGTGACAAGGACGCAATCGGCCTGCAGTCGGTGATGGACGATGGCCAGTTCACCAAGTTCCTGCTCAAGAAAGGTGCCGACATGCCGCAGTTCTACCGCGTGCTGCCGGATGGCACCGAGGCGATGGTCAACAAGCGTCGTGAGGGTGACTACGTGGTCGTTGAGCGCCTGGACAGCATGTTTGTTTTGCGTGACGGCAATTCCTACGTGTGTGTGCAGAACCTGGTGAATCCCTACAAACGCACTGTTACCCGTGGTGCCCGTGACGGCGGAGGGGCATAAGCATGGCCACTGAAGACAACAAGCAGACCCCTGAAAAACAAGCGACGGAGAAAACTCGCGAGGACGAAATTCGCGAGTGGAACGAATCGCAATCCAACTCGATGTTGAAGGCCAAAGGCGGCTCCAACAAAGCGACCGGCATTGCGCTGATCGTCGCAACCGTGGCGGGGTTGGGCTTCGTTTACTGGCTGAACAACAACGGCGATAGCAAAGCTACGGGCGGCTTGAAGAAAGAAGAAGTGGTCGCAGCATCGCCCAAGCGTGTGTTGGATCCTTCGCCGAAACGTGAGGCGGCAAAGGTAAGCCCCGTTAGCAATGACGGCTCGTCTGCTCCTGCTGATACGCCGCGCTCGGTGGTGGATCGGCAGAACCAACAAACCGGCTTGAGTGAAGAAGAAAAGCGGCGGCAAGCGTTGGAAATGCAGATGGAGCTGGAGCGGCAGAAGATGCTTGCAGCTCGTCAGCGGTCGGCCATTTTCGCCAGTGCGAAAGAGGACGGCTTCAAGGATGGAGCAGGTGGCCAACAGGGTGGATCTGGCTCATCGCTTGGGGGGGACAATGGCCCTTCGACACCGACCAATGCAAACGACGCTTACGCGGCATCGACCTTCTCCGATGGCGTGCCGGTTTCAACGGGTCGTCAGTTGGAAAATCTTGAGTACAAGGTTTTGCAAGGCGCGGTGATCGAGGGTGTTCTTCAACCTCGCGCCGTCAGCCAGTTGCCGGGCCAGGTCTGCGTAGACATTCAGCAGGACGTTTATGCGGCAGTAGGTCGTCGGGTCATGATCCCATGGGGTTCGACCGTTTGTGGCAGCTACAACGCGACTCTGCGACCAGGACAGGAACGCTTGTTCACGATCTGGAACTGGTTGCGCACGCCTGTCCTGCCTGGCAGGCCTGCGATGGAAATTGCCATCAACAGCGGTGGTGCTGACCAACTCGGCACCGCTGGCCAAGGTGGCATTGTCGACAACCACTGGGCGCAGATTTTTGGTGTTGCTGCAGCGGTGTCGATCATTGGGGCCGGTGCCTCGAATTCCGGGGTTTCGTCCGGCGATCAGGAAAACTCGTCTTCGCGCTATCGCTCTGAGGTGCAGGAAGCCGCGGCTGACTCTGCTCAGACGATCCTGGGTCGCTACGCCAATATTCAACCAACGCTGACCGTCCCGCACGGTTCGCGTGTGGTGATCTACCTGCAGCGCGATCTGGATTTCAGCTCGCATTTCAAGAAAGAGATCGAGCACGCCAGCAATGGCGGCGTGACCTACATCCAGTGAGGAAGCGGTATGTCTGTTATTGCATCTTTCCGTTCCAAGCTGAGAAATCTAGTCACGCTGCTGGATGATCCTGAAGTTTCCGAAATTGCGATCAACGGCCCGGACAATGTCTGGGCCGGTTTTCGCGGCCATCGGTTCATGCAGCCAGTGCAGATCGAGGGTGTGACCGTTCCGCTGATTACCTCGCTTGGTGAGGTAATCGCTGCGCATACCGACCAAAAGGTTGATACCAGTACGCCGATCCTGTCGGGCCGTATCCCGATCAATCTTGCGGATGGCGTAGCAGACAACCAGCGCGGTGATTACCGCGTCCAGGTTGTGCTGGCTCCCGCTGTTGAGCAGCACATTGGCGGCATCGTTTGTATCCGTAAGCCAGGAATCACGCAGATCACCTTGAAAGAGTACGAGGAATTTGGCGCGTTCGAGCACATCAACAAACCTCGGGCGCACTCCGACTATTCAGACGATCACTTGATAGAGCTGTACCGGGCCAAGCGCTGGAAAGAGTTTTTCATCGGCATCATCAAGGCCCGCAAGAACATCATGATTTCTGCAGGCACCAACGCCGGTAAAACCACCTGGCTTAACGGAATGCTGCAGCACATTGATCCACATGAGCGGATTGTCACGATTGAAGACACCCGTGAGATCCGTATACCAGCCCGGAACGCGGTTCACCTGCTCTATTCGCGCGGCGCCCAAGGTCGCGCCAAGGTGACGCCGTTCGACTTGCTTGAATCGATCCTCCGGCTGACGCCCGACCGGGCAATCATGGGCGAGATTCGCGGCGGTGAGGCATTCCCGTTTCTGGAATTGCTCAACACCGGTCACAGCGGCTCGCTGTCCTCGATACACGCGGACTCTCCGGAAATGATGTTTGACCGGTTGGCCTCAATGGCTGCCCGAGGTGGTGCGGATATGACCAAGAACCAACTGGTCGAGTATTCGCGGCAACTGATCGATGTAGTCATTCAGTGGGAATACGGCTTCGACGGTCGCCGCTACATTTCGGAGGTGCAATATGCAAAAGCTGCCTAAGTTCGCGGTAACGATGCTGGCTCTGGCTTGTACAGTCGGCCAGGCCTGGGCCGAGCCTGCCCCTATGCCTTTCTCTGAACTGGCGGCGAAGTGTGCACCGACAGTTCACCAGCAAACGCTGAAGTCCCTGATCGGTAATGAATCGACCTACAACCCCTATGCAATTGGGGTTGTAGGTGGACGGCTGGAGCGTCAGCCCCAGTCGTTGCGCGAGGCGGTGGCCACCGCTGAACGACTGGAGCGGGAGGGTCAGCGTTTCTCGGTGGGAATCGGCCAGCTCCTGGTCACCAACATGCGCGCCATGGGCATGACCTATGCCGAAGCCTTTGAGCCTTGCCAGAACCTCAAGGCAATCAGCGATCTCATGGTGAAGAACTACACCAAAGCGCTGACTTCGGGCGCTCAACCGCAAGAAGCGTTGCGTGATTCGTTCTCGATGTACTACAGCGGCAACCGCACCCGTGGATACCAGCCGGACAAGCCTGGCGATCCATCGTATGTGGAAAAGGTTGTTACCGGTGCTCTCAATCCCACTGCCGCCGATCCAATTGTGCCAGCTGTAGAGGCGCTGGATGGTGATGAGGCGATTGCCATGGCCGTTCCGTCGCAAGGGGCAAGCAAGGCGCCTGTGCGTGCTCGTAGAGCCTCACAGCAACAGAGTGGCCCGTGGGTGATTGTGACCGACGAAAACGGCCAACAAGTGGCGCCAGTGCAGGCCGTGGCTTTCCAGAGTGCGACTACTGGACAAGCTCAGGCGCCAGAACAACCCAAGGTGCAGGTTCACCTGAACACCGATGTTCCTGAAAGCGATCAGCGATTCCAGCGCTTTGACCAGCCGCTCGCAGCACCTGCAGCGGCTCCAGCTCCGGCTCCGGTGCAAGCCCAAGCCCAGGCAGCACCTTCTTTCGTACAGATCATCAACTGAATTTCTCGCACGCGAGAAAAGGGGGATTTATGAAAAAACTTCCATTTGCTGCGCTGCTCGGTGCGTTGTTTTTGTCCGGTGCTGCCAACGCTACCGACCTCCCATATGGGCATGACAGCGACCCGGATGCTTGTGGCGCAGTGCTCTGCCTGCTGGGCATGACCCGCGATGGCGACTGCGACAAGTACATCAAAAACTATTTCGGCATTAAGCGTTACAAGCACGGCAATTTCAGCCCGTCGCGTACGAAAGCAGCCCGAGGAGACGCGGTTGCTTCGTGCAAGGACGATGAGGGCCTGGCCAAGAAGGCCAACGACATTTGGGGGAGCGTCCCGAATGGCTTCTAGTGTGCTCAAGCCATTGGCATTGGCGTTTGCATTGATCGCGGGGGCCAGCGTTCAGACGCTGGCCCTAGCCGCTGCAGTAGATGGCCCCCGGCGTATTGAAGTCGGCTTTTCACCGGAGGGATCGGCGCAAAAACTGGTGCTGCGAACCATTGAGGTAGCAAGCAGCTCTATTCGCCTGTCTGCTTACGTGTTCACCAACCCGGACGTAACCCGTGCGCTGATCGCTGCGAAACAGCGCGGGGTCGATGTTGCCGTTGTCGCTGACCATCGCAGCAACCTGCAGGAACAACGCACGTCAGCCGCTCGCCATGCACTGACGCTTCTGGCGAAAGCAGGGATACCGACTCGCACTGTCGATGCGTACGCCATTCATCACGACAAGTTCATGGTGGTGGACGGTATGACGGTCGAAACGGGCAGTTTCAACTTCACCGCTGCAGCGGCCAAGAGCAACAGCGAAAACGCATTAGTGGTCTGGAATGACCCGGCGCTCGCTGAAACCTACTTGAACCATTGGCAAAGCCGCTGGGATCAAGGAATCGCCTTCAAGGCGAAATACTGAGAGGAAACGCATATGGAAAAGCAAAACACTGACCAGACCACGTACCAACTGTTCCAGAAAGACAAGGAGCTGCAGACGTTCACCGATCCGAAGGAAGCGGGCGCTGCCTGGTTCAAGGCCGAGCTTTCCGACAAGACTGTGATGACCGTTCAGCAAGGCGGCGGCGCTCGCGTATTCGCGCAGGTGGGCAAGGAAGGTAGCCAGTATTACAAGGATCTGCCATTCGACAACATGCCAGGCGCTGCCGACTTCAAAACCTCGTTCAAGGAAGCGCTGGAGCTGCAAAAATCGGGGCCTTCTGGTGCTGCCGCTGGCAAGCCTGCCGAAGCTCTGGCCGTTTCCAAACCGATGGATATGCCTGCCATTAAGAATGCTGAGCGTGGTCAGACCTACGAGGGCAAGATCCTTGGCTTCCAGGGCAACCAGGTAATCCAAGCTGTCAGCGACGGACAGAAGACCGTTCACATTGCACATGAACGTGCAGCTCTGAGCAGCGCCAAGGCCGGGATCCTGCATGCTGGCAAGGATCTTTCGATACGCTACCCATTCGCCGGGGTAGGCATTGTGCAAGAGCGTCAGCTTCAGCACGAACGGAAGGAGCATTCGCACCAGCCGAAAGGCTTTGGTGGGAAGGGCTTTTGACCTTAACGAGCCGTAGCTGGCCAACACAGCGCATGACACACTTTCAAGGGAGCCGGTAGGCTCCCTTTTTTGTAGATCAGCAGTTATGCCCCTTGCTCTTGCGAATGTCCGCAATGCGTGACGGTGCCACACCCGCCAGCTTTGCCAACACGTTGTTGGATACCATCCCAAGCAGATGCTCGTAACGAGCTACCCGCGACACCCGCTGATAGGGCTTGATGCCCAAAAACTCCCGCCGCTGTTCGACCACCGAAAATGGCACGCCCACTGCGCGACTGATCTTCGCCGAAGACATGGTGCCAAATAGCGACTCGAACCCAAGCCACGGCCCTTGATAGTTTGGAAGCGGGACGGGGTTCGGCGACTCAGGTAGGGGGGCAGCAGGCCCGAAGCCGAATGCTTCGCGCAATGCTTTGACTGTGGCGACGGTAGCGCCTGAAAGCTTGGCTATGTCCTGGTCAGTCACAAGGCCCAACAACGCCTTGTAGGGTCTGACTGGATGGTTTGCCGGGATCCGTTGCTTTCTCGGCGTCGGTCGAGGTCTGGGCGGTATGCCCTGCGACTCGCGGTAGGTCGTCACACTGGAAACGGACACACCGCATCGAGCGGCAATAGCCGGGTCGGATTCAACCCCCAGCAAATCACGGAACGGTTCAATCACCTGGTCGACCGTATAGGCCGCGATGCCGAACATCAGGCGGCGCTGTCGGATCCTGTGCTGTGTCGTCCCGACCAACCTGGCCAATGTTCGATCCTTCATCCGGCCAAGCTTGCAGTCGTACCACTTGGGCAATCCGATGTTTTTCCAGTCAGCGGTCATACATTCTTTGGGGGACGATAGAGGAAACGGACAAGATTGTACGCTAAGCGTGCGGCCTGTCAGGCTGGGGCCGGTGCCGGTGCTGCTTTTTGTCCCGTGAAAAGCTCTCGATACCCACGCATGAAATACTTGTTCGGCTCTTTTTTCTTAACGTCTTCCGAGTGTTCACGCGATAGGTTTGCGAGTAGCCCGCAGTTGATCAAAAAGGCGTTTGCCCTGGGAATCCGCTTCTCAGCCACACCGGTCTTTTCGCTGATGGTTTCAAACGATGCCATCGTGAACATGGTCTTGTTGTCCCGCGCAAAAGCAAAGTAGAGAAAGAGCTTCAGCGCGTCGAGTTCACAGACAGATCGCTTTTGGAACATCTGGAAAGGCTCGATTTGAGTGTTCTTCAAGACGTTATAAAGCGGCCTTGAGGGCAGCTTGCACCAGTTGCCGGTGAAGTCATAACCCACAAGGACGTACCTGCATTTGCGGCCATCCTTTTCGCTTTTGATCCTGCCTGTAACAACCAGTCCTTCCAAGCCAGCAGCAACGAGCTGTCGGCTCAAGCCTGTAATTTCCATCAAGCGTGTGTAAGTCAGCTCGGCTATTAGCAGGCAGTCGTTTCCCCTCCATTGTTCTTCAGCCTGGGTCAGCAGGGCGATGTACAGCTGCAATGCTGCAATCGCGGTTGATCGGGACGCCTTGGCTTGGTTTGACCAGCCAAAGTCGCGCAGACCTCCCTCCTTAATCCATATCGCGGGCATCCGCACCCAAGGCAGCAATCTCATTTCCAAACCCCCTGCATTCCGATGACGACGATAGCAGCGAACACTGCTAGTGACAGAACCAGCGGTACTAAGCGATCTGCGTTAGTAGCGAGGCGTTCCAATGCTTCTACTGCTTTGCGAAAACTGTTCATTAGCCAGATCTCAAATGACTTGGGATGTGGTCTTTATAACGATCTCGCACACCTCTCTCTAGAATAAGGTGATCGAGCTATAAAAAAAATGTTTGAAAAATTACTTTAAAAACAATGAGTTAAACAGATTTATTAAAGTCTTTAAGATTCATTTATTGGTTCACGAAAGGCGAGTTTTTGACTGAAATTCCAAGAAAATTTCCTCTCATGCGCCATGGCAGCAATTCTCGCACGCGAAAAAAAGCCCCTTCCGGGGCTTTGTTCATCCTACTTTGTACGCTCTCTGCCCTCGCTTGGTGTCGCGGGTTGCACTCGCTGTTTCCGCTCCAGGGCGCGCTCATTGGTTGCGCCATCCGCGATGGTTTTGAGTGCGTGCGGTTTCTGCAGGCGCATCATTTCACGCTCTTTCTGCAGGCTCAAAGCGGTGGTTTTGTCGTAGCGCTTGGCAATGGCTGCTGGTAGTCCGGCAATAGCGTCGGTGTATACACGCGCCTCCAGCCGCGCCCGGCTGATCGCCACATAGAACAGGTTGAGCGAGGTGGTTCGGCTCTTGGTGTTGATCGAGATCATTACCCGGTCGTTGGTCAGCCCCTGCGCACTATGCACCGTCGCCGAATAGGCGTGCTCTAGGTGCAACGGCTTGTTCGCTGGCAGCTTCACTACTCGCTCAGGTTTGCCGTTGCGCTCTTTGATCGATGCCAGCTCGATCAAACCGTTTTGCGTACTGACTACGCGCATCCGGTCGCCGTTGGTGAGGTCAAGAGCCGGATCGTTCCGGGTGATCCGAACTAGGTCGCCCATGGCCAGCTCGGGGCGTTCGTGCTTGTACACACTGAGTTTCGTTACCTGGCGCGGGTTGAACTGGATGGGATTTCCATCGGCGCCGGTCACAATGAGGATGTTCCCCGGCAGTGCCTGCTTCACCGTGTAGGTTTCGCCCCGCATCAGGCCCGCTTTTTTGTAGTCCTTCTCCGGCTGGATCAGCATTCCCGCTTTGTAGGCCGGGGCATAGCGGCGTTCTGCCTGGGTCATGTCTACACGGTTCAGCGTATCGAACTTGGCCCCTGTCCCCTCCAGCCCCAAAGCTCGGCGGGCCAGCGTGTTGATTTCTTTGCGATCCTTGTTCGTGCCCGCGACGATCAACACCTCTTTGCGCTCCTGGTCAGTGAGGCGAACGTAGTCGTTCACAATGGCCTGGTGCCGCTCGGAAGGGTTGCGCAGTTCCTCAATGTGTTTGATGTGCTGCAGCGAAAGTGGGGTATTACCATCGGCGGCGTGCTCGACGGCCCGTTTCAGCTCGGGGTCTTTCTGCCGCTGAATCTCTTTGATTCGAGCGGTCTGCATGCCGTTTTGCTGAAGCTGGGCGAACGGTTTACCCGCCTCGATAGCTTCGGTTTGCTTGGTGTCGCCCAGTTGAACCAAGCGAGCACCCGACTTCTCAACTAGGCGCATCAGTTGTTCCATCTGGCGAGCGCCGACCACACCGGCCTCATCGAGGACGATGATGGTTCGCTCGTCCAGTTTCTTGTCCTTGGTATGGAAGAAGCTGGCCAGCGTGTGCGCGTCCAGTCCCTCATTCTTGAGTGCTGCGACTTGGTTGCCATAGGGAGCCAATGCAAGGATCCGATAGCCGGGCTGATCTTCTGTCTTGCCGTGGTTCATCGCCTCGTTGACCGAGGAAAGCAGTTGCACCGCTCGATCCACGGAGTAGGTTTTTCCGGTACCGGCATCGCCCTGGATTCCGACGAACCTATTCGGGGTGCTGACAATGGTCTCGACCGCTTGCCGCTGGCCAGTGGTGAGGGTCGAGCCTTCGAGTGCTTTGGCTACCTGCTCCTGAGACATGAGCGGCGCGATCTGGCCCCGGCCTGTACGCTCGATGGCGAGAATCGCCTTTTCTCGCTTCAGCCCTTTCTGCGTGGTGTAGCGCTTTTCCGCCGCGACCAATGAACCCCGGTCGATGGCCTTGGCCACGTACTGCTGCGCTTGTTTGTCTGTCCAGCCTTTCAACTCCTTCAGGTGGGATTGCCAACCTGCAGGAGACAGCACCGGGTCTTCTGCGGATCCCTTGGCCATCTTGTAGGCCGGTGTCGATTCGATCAGCGTTCCCTGCTTCACCAGACGGTCAATCTCTGCAGAAACTTGGTCGGGTGTGGCCAAGCCAACCGCACGGCGAAGCGCGACGGTTTTCATATCCTGCTCGCCGACGACCTGCTCACGTTCGGTCAGGTGATTGATTGCGTACTGCACCACGGCTTGGCCGGGTGTCATGCCGGTGGGTAGATTGGAATCGGCGTGAACTCGCGCACCTGGTTCAGCGCGGCTCTCGCCATACTCGCGGCCATCAAGCCGACTGCGCGCGCCGTAGTCGATCCCCAGCTCGCGGCTTTTCGTGACCCAATACTGTTTCACCAGCTCGGCGTCGCGCTCATCCTTGCGCGGCCTGGTCGCCATGGCGATGATCTGCTTTTCGAGGGTGGTTGCGTCTGCGCGAGTCTTTCCGTCTTTGGCCAACGCATCCTCAATGACCTTGCTACGGCCTGAGAATGCCTCGATCTGTTCGCGGGTGATGTGGTTCAGCTCGAAGTTGCCTTCGTTGTCCAGCACACGGATTTCGTAGCCCAGCTCGCGCAGCTCATAGGCCAACAGGCCTTTGTACATGGCGTCAACTTCGTGCTGAACCACAAAAATGTCGTCATTGAACAAGGCGCGCCATTCGCCATCGGCCCGCTGTGTCATGTTCATGACCACGGCGTGGGTGTGCATCTGCGGATCTTTACCACGGCTCATTTCATGGCGAAATTTGCCAATGACCATGTTCCCCGTTCGCTCCCGCATGGTCTTGCCCTGTTCCTTGCGGCGAGCTTGAGCAAGCTTTTCAACGTGCTCCATGGCCTTGGTCACTGCGCGATCATGGGCGAGGACAACTGATTTGTCGCCGGCGACAAGTGCCTGCATCGAGACAGATTTCGGCGCTGAGAATGTCAGATCCAGGCCCATGCGCTTCTTGCCGGACTTCGGGTCGAAGGTGGTTGCTATGCGCTTGCCGTTCGGTAGCTTTCCATCGAGCAGTTTGGCCAGCTCCACGCTGTCGATCGGGCCGGTCAAACCGAGTCTTTCGGCACCTTCGCCTTGCCACTCGCCCGGCGATTCCTTCGCGTAGTAGTCATCTGCGGCAGAAAAATAGTGCGCTGCCGCATACTGGTTGTTTCCCTTGATGGGCGTGACGTTGAACATGCCGACCCCCGTTATGCCTGACCGGCTATGACGATGGACGGTGCCCGTTCTTTGTGATCGACATAGGGCAGCTTGATCTTGGTGATTGGGAAGTCTTCACCGAATTTCAGATAGGCCTCAAGGTCGTTGAGGTTGGAAATTTCGGAGGCCATCACCACGTATTCTTTCTTGATCTCCTGCGCTCGCGTTTGGCGTCCTGCAGTAAACGAAACCCGGGCGCGCCTAACCTCCTGCTCGCCGAGGATCGCACTGGCCTTGATCGCTGTTTCGGCGTTCGCGGCGGCGAGGATGACGTAATTTCGGAAGCAAGAGAGCACTGTTTCGGCATCCTCCTTGCCATAACTGGCAATGAGCTGCGACCAATCCTGCAGGCTGCCGACCATGCGCAGGCCGTGCTTACGGCCTTTGGTTGCAGCGGGCACAAAGGACTCAAGTTTGCCAAGCGATTGCAGCTCGTCCAGAAACAGCCAGAGGCGTTTCCCGGTCATGGGTTCGTAACTGAGGATCGTTGCGCAGATGGTGTCGATCCACATGGCTACCAGCGGCTGCATGGTCGAACGCATGTCCTCCCGCCAGGTGATATACAGGTTGCCCGCGTCTGGATCTGTCACCCATTTGTGGATGGAAAAGTTGCCCTTGGTCATGAAGCGCAACGGGCGAATGTACTTGTTCATCATGAACTGGATGCTGGCAATCGCCTTTTCGGCGTTGTCGCGGAAGTACCCTTCGGAGTCCGTGTTGGCCAGGAACGCCCGGATGGTGTCGCCGTCTTCCCGTACCAGTAGATTTACCAGCGTGTCCTGGTTCGGGTTGTTGGTTTCCTTGAGCTTGCGCATGGTGTCGGCCAGCACGTCACGCGCATACGCACACCATTGCTCATCGCCTGGATCGACCTGCGGCGGGATGATCGACTTGGCCATGCGGTCAAAGTCGTGGACACCTTTGATCTCATTGAACAGCGTCCAACCGGCTGAACGAGCGTCGAATGGGTTGAGAATCACGTCGCCCTTGAAGCTGAATTTCGAGTAGAACGTCCCGTTTGGATCGACCACGGCCAGCTTGTCACCGCGCTTCAGCGCCGAGGCCATCATGCTTTCCATGGACACGGATTTACCCGCACCGATGGACGCGCAGATCATGGTGTTACGGTCTTCAAGGTGCAGCGGCATCGGTACTTTGCCGATCATGATCGGGTCGAGTTTCGGCATGCCTTTCTTGCGCCGCTGCCGATTGGTTTGGCCGTTTCGAGTGCGTACCTTGCTGTCTACGAAATGCCAGTTGCGAATGCGCGATCCCCGCAAGTGTTGCTGGAAGCGTTCGCCTCGAAAGCCATCGTCGCAATACTCATTGAGGTAGTAGACCAGCGCCCCAGCCGCCGCGACGCTGGCCACCGTGCAACTGGCCATGATGGGGTTCTGCAGTGTCTGGTGGATTGTCTCCCGAAGGGCGTCGGGGAATGGGGTGAATGGCATTTGCGCGAGGTGAGCGCCGCCGAGCCAACCAGCCAACGGCAACCCTATGCCTGCCGTCATTGTCGCGTTTTCAACATCTTGTTTGTGCATCAGTCCTCTCCTGATAGACGTTCTATGTCCTTAGCCAACTCCGGCAGTAGGGTGGCTAACACTTCCTCGTTGCTTACCAATGCGGAAAGTTCGGCCCGCAATTCGTTGAGCTTTCCTTGTGTACTGTTCTGTCGCAGCAGGTAGACCACGATGGCCAGAATGGTTCGATTCGTCGCCTGGGCCTGGTCGAGTGATTCGAGCAAAGCCAAGGTGCGCTGCTGGTCGGCCCATTGGTCTACGCCGCCTTGGTGACTGTCGGTTTTGGACGGCTCAAGCAGGCGATCACGCATGTACGTAGACAGGTGTTTATAGCCTGCCAAAGCAGCCGATTCCTCGACCCTGGCCAGCTGCTGATCGTTCAAACGTATCGGTACTGTCTTCCCCACGGTGCCCCCTTTTGGCGGTTGAAAACCTCCCTGAAACGGGAGTTTTTTGTTTCTGACATCTTGTATAACAAACGTACTACACAAAATGCTAGTAAAATATGGCTTGTATGGTATATCTGTAATACAAACGTATCACGCTGCATTACGCGGCAATTGCGCTGTAGCCCGTAGTTTACGCGGGCCACACCTCCCGCCAGGGTGGTGCGTGTTGTGTATTGAGATTTTGATCCTGTTAAGGATCAAAAATCATGCTCTTAAGAGGGCGTATTCAGTGCCTAGGCCGAAGGCCGTAGCAGGGGGGATACAAAGTAGGTGCAGAATGGGTGCTGTAAGGCTCCATAGTGATTGCAGTTAGGGTTTAGCTTGACTACAGATAGGGGGTGAGTAGGATGCACGTAGATAGCAATAAGGGTGCATAGAGGGTGCAATATGGCAAGGTTAGACCTAGCAGCTGCACTGAAGGCAGTTGAACCGGAAACCAAGGCAGCACAGATACGCCAGGTGATGCCGATTATTGAGCAACAACTGAAGGCTGGAGTGAGACGCCAAGCGATCCTGAATGTGCTCAAAGAGCAGGGGATCGAGATCGGCATGGAGACGCTGAAAAGTTACCTGTATCGGTATCGGAAGGCGCTCAAGGCAGAGGGAAAAAGTGACGCGGTGGATGTACCCAAACAACCAGCGATGGAAGCCCAGCCCCAAGTCCAACTAGAACCAAAACCGGAATCTGTATCGTACGACTCAGACAAGGACAATCAGCAGCAACCCGCGCCAATGGCGCCGAGCGAACTGAGCAAAATCATGAACCCTGGGGACGATGTGAACGCCTCAGAACTGGCCCGCTACGAAAGTGCGGGCCGTAGCAGAAGGAAAAGCACATGAGCAAGATCGCAGTAGTCAATTTCAGCGGCAACACCGGCAAGACGACCGTATCGGATCAACTGCTGACGCCACGGATGAACGCGCCTCGGTTTGCTATCGAGACGATCAACGCGGGTGCATCTGACACCGCTGCCGAGATCGAGCGCATGAAAGGTCGCCAGTTCGGCGAGCTGCAGGAATGGCTGATGGTTGAAACCAATGCCGTGGTCGATGTGGGGGCCTCGAACGTCGAGGACTTTTTCAAGTACATGGGCCAGTTCGCAGGCTCGCATGAGGAATTCGATTACTTCCTGGTGCCCACGGTCGGCGAGAAAAAGCAGCAGGCCGACACCATCAATACGATCAAGACGCTGGCCGCGCTGGGTGTACCGGCCAAGAAAATCTTGATCGTGTTCAACAAGGTTGAGATCGATGACGCTGACGATCTGCCGCACACCTTCGCCGCTCTGTTCGGCTTCCACGAGCTGGAGAAGAAATTCACCCTCAAGCGTGATGCGGTGATTTATTCGAACGAAGTGTTCGAGCGCCTGCGTGCGCTGAAAAAGAACATCGCCGAGGTGGTACAGGACACCACGCCGTACCGTGAAATGTTGCGCGAGGCGAAGACCGAGCAAGACAAGGAACACGCTGTACGGATGATCTCGGTTCAGCGCCTGGCCAAGTCGGCCTGGCAGAACCTCGATGACGTTTACGCGGTGCTGTTCGGCAAAGGGAAGTAACTGCGATGGCCAAGGATCCGACAACCGCCCGCGAAGCGTTGGCGGGCCAGATGCTCGAAGACATTGACGCCCTGGTACGCCGCCTGGAAGAAGTAGACGCCGAACTGCGGGAGAAGGTCGCGAGCGCGATCAAGGATGCAGCGGGCAAGGCCTTGCTGCAGACGCAAATGAACTTCGAATCGATGATGGAAACCCAGCAAGCGGCACTGCTCCAAGCAGGCCGCGAAGCGGCGGCGCGGATTGGTAACGAGCTGAACCGGAGCACAGCTCCGGTGCTGCTCGCTGCCGGTGGCCTGCGTCGTCGGCTGGTGGCCATCGCGCTGACGGCCTTGATAGCGGCAGTGGTGGCCGGTGCGGTTGGCGGTTTCCTCGTCTTCCGATTCGCCCTGGCGATGTGAGGGGGGGCGCCCCCTTTTTTTGGGATTTATCCTGTATCGTACGATACAGGATAAACTTTGCAGATGACCCATGACCTTCCCCCGCTGGTGGACAGGCTGGGGGGAATTCTCGCGTGCGAGAAAAGGAGGACACATGACAGCAACTGCGAGCCAAGAGCTTTACGAGGAAATTGAAGGCGCCTATGCGTACTTCAATGAGGTGCTTTTCGGTGGCCAGCTCCCTGGCTGCTTGTTCACGCTCCAGCGTAAAAGCAACACGTTCGGCTATTACTCCGAGTCGCGTTTCCTTCGCCGGAACGGCGATGGAAAAAGCGATGAGATCGCGCTGAATCCGGCGTACTTTGCACACCGTCGCGTTCAGCAAACGCTTTCGACGTTGGTACATGAGCAAGTCCACCAATGGCAGGCTCATCACGGCAAGCGTTCGCGGAGCGGTTATCACAATGCCGAATGGGCTGACAAAATGGAGTTAGTCGGTTTGATGCCGTCCAATACCGGCGAGCCTGGCGGCAAGCGCCATGGCCAGCAGATGACGCATTACATCATCGAAGGCGGGCCGTTTGATGTTGCCTGCAATGAGTTGATCGAGCAGGGCCGCATGTTGTCCTGGATCGACGTGGTAACTAAGCGCGTGCCGATGTCAGCGGTATTGCTCTACGGGCCTGGCGGCGAACCGGTTCCCGGCATGTCCGAAGATCCGACTATTGATATTCCCGCGTTGACCTCGGCGGGGTTGCTGCAGCCAGATCCAGGCAAAGAAGACCCGAAGAACAAACGCAAGTACACCTGCCCGAGCTGCCACCTCAATTTGTGGGGCAAGCCTGGTCTAAGTGGCCGAATTGAATGCGTCGAATGCAAAGTCCAGTTCGTTGACTCGAAAGAGCTGGTCGAGGTCCCGCCCGAGGCGGTCGCCGAAACCGGCGATTAGTCCACGCCGATCTCCCGGGCGAAGCCCGCACCTTTCAGCCTGCGGATCCAAGGGGGGCACCCCCTTGGTCGCCGAAGGCATTCCGATGCAACAGCTAGCGCACGCAAAATCGCCCAGCGAGCGAGGCCCAACAAAGGCCAGAGCGAGCGGTGCAGTTGTCCACGGGCCGGGCGGCTTCTTACCCGGGCGGTGGGCAACTGCAGGGTGATTTCCTGAGTCGGGCACAGATCCTGATCGCGGCGGTTGCATCGCCCGGGCTGGCCCGGGCCAACAACTTTTTCCCTGTATCGTACGTTACAAACGGCTTGCCGTACTTATCAAACATCAACGAAATTCGATTGACCTTAGCTAGCCTATCCGACAAACTGGCCTCAATCGCGCCCGATCCTCTGGTGCTGGCTTAGTCCGGCATTACGTTCGGGCCTTCTTGTTTCTGGGACATGGAAAAGTGCCGCCTCTGACTCCTCCGAAACCTTTCCGCACCTATTCCGACCTGGTTGGCATCCTGACCGCCCGTGGAATGCAGATCAAAGATATCCAGCGTGCGGAGCGAAAGCTTGCTCAATTGGGGTACTACCGCCTCAGCGGTTACTGGTATCCAGCACGGCAGTTCCAACTGGATGCCCAGCAGCAGCGACAGCACTGCGCGATCACGAAGAAACCTTTACGTCTTGACCTATTCCAGGCAACTACCGACTTTGATGAGTCTGTGGCTCTTTATAATTTCGACAAAAAACTCAGGCTGCTCATGCTGGATGCCATCGAGCGCCTAGAGGTAAACCTCAAAACGTTGGTAGCGCATGAGGTTGGCTACCACGATCCGATGGCTTATACGAACGAAAATTTCATCCTCGCCAAATGGAAAAAAAAGTACCCCCGAGATGGTGAAATGGTTAGCAAGTGGGATGATTGGCGCCGAAAACAACAATCTCACATCAAACGCAGCAAGGAAGACTGCATTCAGTGGCATTTCAATACGGGCAAATCCATTCCGATATGGGTCGCGGTCGAAGCGTGGGACTTTGGAGATCTGTCCCAATTCTTTGAGCTCCTAGCGGGTAAGTACCAGAATCTTATTTTGGGCCGACTGGGGCTTTCGGATGCCAAAATGTTCAGTCGTTGGCTGCAGCACATCAGCTATCTTCGCAATCGATGCGCCCACCACACTCGAATATGGAACCAGGCATCCCCGAACCCATTATCAGCTGTTGCCGACCCATACTTTCAGGCGCTGAACCTCAACCAGCATGCGTTGAAGCGCATGTACGGATTGATCGCGATTATCTGGTTCCTGTTGCAACGGGTCGCGCCTGGATCAACCTGGATTCAGGACGTTGCTGATCTCATCCCTCACAAACCAACAATGCCAGGCTGTACGTATCGTGCAATGGGCTTTCCGAGCGAGGCGGGATTTCCCCGGCAGTTGTTCGACCTTTAGATCATCTACCAAACCGAAATCCTGTCAGCCCCCAATTGCAAGCGGAGCGCGCAGCCCGGCACGGGCGAAGGCGTGAGGATGGAAGCCCGAAGGGCCAAGACCCGGCGCGCTCTTGGCCGGGGCTTGGTTCACGACAGCCGGTGAGGCGAAGCCGAGCACGCCCGGGGTATGCGGTGGCCACCGCTCAACCGTGGCCATAAAAAACCCGCCGAAGCGGGTTTGATGGTTTCAACACCTGCAGCACGTTGAAATCTGACGCCGCTGCAGGGCAGTAGTACCGTAGATTTCAAGCAGACGCAGGGCGTTGCTTGCACTGGAAGCAAGTGCAGGCCATGCCTTCACTTTTGAGCTGAGCGCCTTTCGCGTAAGCCTCGGTATACACCTGGTAGCTGATCCGGTTTTCGGTGTAGATCCGCATGGCCGTACGAGAGTCGTCGTGATAACCGGCAACAGTGATATGCGCAATCGCGTCTTTTCGTTTCATGTTCTCGCCCTAACCAAAGAGGGGAGCGGCTTGCCGCTCCCTGGCTTCGTTACTGGTTTTGACGTGAGGCCAGCAGCGCAGGTGCTGCAGCTTCGACCAGGCGCACGGCGTCTGCATGCGGAGTGGTAAAGAGGTCGGCGAACCGAAAGAAGTTTTCGCCGAGGCGAACATAGATCCGAGTTACTCGCCCGTTGTCGCGCTCGATCATCTTGAACGACTCGCAATCACCAGCACGAACCCAGCCCGCAGGCGGCAGAACATTCAGCGCGTATTCAAACTGTTCACGATCGATCAGAACCGGCGCGGATTTCGCCGCGGCTTCGATCTGCTGCCACGCCTCATCCTTAGTGCAAACGATCATGTCAGGCTGTCCTTCCTTCAACTGATCGAACGTGCGGCCGCTGCGTGTTACCCATTCGCCGCCGTCGAGCTGGACGGCGTAGTCATGCATCCAGCCCGTGCCAGGCTGATAGAAAACGTGGGAGGTTGTAGTGGTAGACATTGGTTCGCTCCTTCGCGATCCCCCGGGGCGGTTGCCGCCGCTTGGCCGGGGGGTTGGGTGAGTGTTTATGCTGCGTGGTGGATGCCGTGGGTGAATCGGCGGAAATCAGCGGTGGTCAGCCAATCCAAACGAGACAGGCCATCTTCAATGGCGTCCTGCGGCGCTTTCGGCTCGACCTGGGCCAGCACTTCGGAATCAACATCCATGCCTTCAGGTTCTACACACAATCCAAGTACGTGAGTCATTTTGAAGCTCCTTCGCAGATTTCCCGGAGCGGTTGCCGCCGCTGGTTCCGGGTGTCGAAGCGGTATTGCTTCGACGGGATTAGTATCTCAAACGGCCTTCGGAGTGTCAACTATTTGTAAAATCATATTGTACAAATAGTTATTGCCTTGCCGTAATTTATAAACTACAATGCTCCTATGAAAACGATCAAACAAACCGCTACTTACATGACGTGGGAACGCAAGCTGAGAGATCAGCGGGCAAAAGCGATCATCGCGGCGCGGGTCTTCCGGGTAGCCAACGGCCTATTGGGCGATGTTGAGCCGGTCGGCCAGGGTGTTAGCGAGTTGCGTATTCACTACGGCCCCGGCTACCGGGTTTATTTTCAGCAGCGTGGTAACGAGCTTGTATTGCTGCTGTGTGGTGGCGACAAAGGCAGCCAGGCCCGCGATATCGAAACCGCCAAACTGCTTGCCAGCCAGTGGAGTGAGGATGAATGAAAGAGCCAATCTATGACTATGATCCAGCGGCTGCGCTGGTCGATCCTGAAACTATCGCCCTGTTCATGGCCGATGCTTTTGAAACCGGTGACGCTGGCCATATCGCTAAAGCCCTCGGCGTAGTCGCTCGCGCCAAAGGCATGACAGAGCTGGCCAAAGAGTCGGGGCTATCCCGCGAACAGCTTTACCGCTCGTTCAGCGACAAGGGCAACCCTACGTTGAAAACCATGCTCGCAGTGATGCGCGCCGTTGGCCTGGATCTGACCACACGGCAACACGTCCACCCCTGATTTCTCGCACGCGAGAAAGGCGGCAACGTCACTCGACGCCGTCGCTCTTTACTTCTTGCCTCCAGGTTGAGCATATGGCGCGGCCATCTGCTTGACCTGCTCGGCTAACTCAGGCGGCAACCAGACCATGACCGGCACCAGTTCTTGCGCCTCGTGTTCCTCTAGGATGTTGCGAACCCGCTTCACGGCGGCATAGACCAACTGCCGCGACACGTCGGCCTGTCTCGCCAGATCTGCAGGGCGCTGGCCATCGACCAACACGGCCTTGGCCATCTCGACAGTACCGACAGCCAACCCGCGAAAGGCAGGGGATACTTTTTCCCATTGATCGGCGGTGTACTTTGGCTGCATTCATATTCTCCATGGGTGAAGCGCCCGGTGATCTACCAGGCGCTTTTAGCTTCTAGTGTGAGTGGGTTGCGTAAGCCTGTCTAACTTCCGGCCCGGCTCCTGCAGCGCTCAGGGTGACGCGCTGGACAATCATTTGATGCGTGAGGGTGGCCAGGCCCACAAACGTCCAATACCGGCCATTGCAACGCGCATAAATGCGCGTGAGGTTCCCGACCTCGAATTTTTCCAGCTTGAACGAAAAGTCTTTGCCGACAGCGGCGAAGTCCAGCACCTGCAGGCGGGTTAGCGCGTACTCATAGCGGGCTTCGCTGATCTCCTGGGGCTGCGTTCCTAGCGCGGCTTCCTGGGCCAGCAAGAACGATTCTTCATCGCCAAGAACAGCGCCGGGATGGCAGATATGCAACTCGGCCAGCATCAGCATTCTGCAGCGGGTTGCCCACTGGTTCGGGCCGATCTCGCGGGCATAATCAATGATCGAAGGTTGGCCCGGTACATAGAAAACTTTGGACATGGCTGTATCTCCCTACCACATGAAACCGGGCGCACTTGGCGCCCGGCTGGTTGGTTATGCGGCCTGCTGAGTGCGCAGAGCCTGTGCCAGAACCCACAGGGCGCGATTCAATTTCACGTCCTGGTCAATGCCATTCACGGCGCGGGTAGTTGTCCGGCGTCCTTGCTTGTTGCGGCCACTCAAGCCGCCCTTGATGGTGTTTTCTTGTACGCGGTTGAAGGTCGTCCAGAGGTCGCTGCTCCTGTCCTCGCTGCGACGTGCGCGCAGCAACTGCGAAGGGGTGACAGGTGCGGGGCCTTCGGATGGGTCGTAACGGTAGGCCAGTGCGGCCATGGCGAAGGCTTCTTGCTCTTCCGGGCGCAGTTGAATCTGTTTCATGCAGTCGCGTTTGTCGTCGATCTGTGTGAACTGGTTGAGCACTTCATAGGCTCCCTCGATCACGTCACCGACAACATCACCACGGCCACTGTGACGCACTTTCTGATCCATAGAGCAATCGCCCAGCACCAGGCCATTGGCACACACGAAACGGAAGCTACCGGCCATCATCTGATAGCTGCTGCTGCCATCATGGCTGTTCAGCAGAATGATTTCGTTCGCCTCTTTGTCCATGATGTTGTTGGCATGGCGCAGACGGATCATGTGTTTGGTGTGCTCGCGCTTGTCGGTGTTGCGCACGCGGGTTTGGCAGGCCATGAACGGCTGGAACCCTTCGGCGCGCAGAGCATCAAGCACCTTTACAGTCGGGATATACAGGTAACGATCGGAGCGGCTGTCGTGTGCTTCCTCGGCAAAGATCGACGGCGCTACGCGGGCGATCTCGTCATTGCTCAGAGGTGCATCGCTGCGGATCATGCAAGGGTTACGGAAGTTGCTGGATAGACGCATTTTTGAATCTCCTTCGCAGAATTCCCGGAGCGGTTGCCGCCGCTGGATCCGGGCAATCGAAGCGGTATTGCTTCGACGGGTTTAGTATCTCAAGCCTCGCTCACCGCGTCAACTATTTGTAAAATATTATTTTACTAAAGATTCCTATTCTCGCGTGCGAGAAATTGCCCTTTCGACTTGACGCCCCGCTCTCCTTGGCTGCTCCGAGGCTGAGTGTTGCGAGCGGTAAACAAACGCTTTTCAGCGCGTTCGCGCAGCGGACGCCGCAAGACCCTTCGCCCTGGAGCGCGCTGCCGGTGGTGGTCTGCTCGTCAGCGTCGGTCGGTCGCGGTAAGCCCGGACTATCCAGAGCTGGGCCGCGTGCAATGGGTCGTGGAATACCGGAGGGAGCCTGCGACCGAGGATATGCCGCGAAAGCCCGTTGCAGGCAAGGCACGGCGGCGGATAGGCCATTGGGGCGTCCGCTACCGAACGATGATGATGAGCCACCTAGTGAGTGCGGATTGGGTTTCGCGTTGAAATTCCGTTATAAATCTCAAGGGAGGGCTCGTCGAGAGACTGGGGTTGGTCAGGCCAGGCGGCACGGCGCAATCGCGCCCTCGCATGTATCTGCAACCACACAATTTCGTTGGTTGCTTCAACCTGACGTCTATGGATAGATATGACCGACAAAGCGTCTACCTCAGTAACTTCTGGAAGCATTACCCTCAGCCACGTCGAACTCTGTCAGTTTCGACGTCTCACCAGAGTCAAGCTCGACGTCGACGAAAAAACCACGATTCTTGTTGGAGCCAACAACAGTGGGAAGACATCAATCCTAACCGCGCTTCGCCAGTTCCTCTCTGATGCGCCGACGTTTGGGGCATTCGATATCAGCCTATCGCAGTGGCCTGCTCTGAGAGCCCTAGGGAAACTCTGGGAAGGCTTGGCCGAGGATCCTGCAACAGCTGATTCGTCCGTCGACGACTGGGACGCTCAGCTCGTGACGCTACGATCTTCAATGCCAACGTTGGACCTCTGGCTCAATGCCGAGGAAGGGATGTATCACTTCGTCGCACCCTTCCTTTCGAAATTCAACTGGACAGGTGGTGCGGTCGGCGTTCGCCTTCGGTTGGAGCCGGCCTCGTCTGTTGACGAACTGCAGCGACTTGCGTGGCGCTATCGTGAGGCCCGAGCTCCTGTGAAGGATTTGGACAAAGCCTCGCACGCCTGGCCCATCGATCTTCTGGACTTCTGGCTCCGGTACCCCGGTGACCTTGGTCGCGTTCAGGTTTACAAGCTGGACGCGGAGAACAACCCCATCGAGAAGGGTAAGGTGTACAAGGCTCAGGTTTTGGCATCCAACGCGACACCTGTTGACCGAACCCACCTTTCCCGGCTTGTTCGAGTGGACTTCGTACCGGCGCAGCGTGGGTTAGGCACTGAAGAGGCGGACACGCGTTCCGGATCCGGTCCGCATCGTGTGGGCCTCTTCTCCAATCAGTTGTTGAAGTTTGCGCGACAGCATCTGAACATCGCTGCCACTGGTCATGGGCATCGTGCTGATCTAGTCGAAGCGGTCGCGAACGCTCAGGCCGACCTCGACCAGAAGATTCGAGATGCTCTAGCTCCGTCGGTTGAGGACGTCAAGATTCTGGGATATCCCGGTCTCCATGACCCGCACGAAATTCACTTCCGCACGCGCATTCAAACCGCGGATCTCCTCGACCACGGTACGGCAGTTCAGTACCGCATGAGCAAGGACTCTGTGGATGATCTGCTGCCGGAATACTCAATCGGCCTTGGTTATCAAAACCTTCAGTCCTTGAGTTATCAGTTGGTGTCGTTTAAGGCGGCGCGGCTGAATCCTACAAAGGGCTCGCCTGCGCCAGTCCATATTGTGATGATTGAAGAGCCCGAGGCGCACCTACATGTCCAGGTCCAGCGCATCTTTTCGGATAAGGCGCACAAACTAATCAGTCCGACGGCAACAGAACCTGGCTCGTTGAAGAGTCAATTACTCATCAGTACGCACTCTAGTCACCTGGCGCATGCGCAAAGCTTTGCTCACCTGCGATACCTGCGGCGCGTTGCCAAGTCAAAAACTGTGGCGATGCCCAGCACGGAAATTGTGAATATGGGTGACGTTTTTGGTGACGATGACGATACGCGGATCTTCGCCGAGAGATACTTCCGTGTGCAGCACACGGATCTTCTGTTCGCAGATGCGGCAGTTTTCGTTGAGGGGACGGCGGAGCGTATGCTGGTTCCTCTATTCATCGAACGACAGTTCGGAGCGCTGAGCAGTCGGTACGTGTCGCTCCTTGATATCGGCGGTAGCCACGCTCATCGGCTTCGCCCGCTGGTGGAGCGTCTGAGAATTCCAACGGTGATCATTACTGATATTGACCCCGTGGAAGAGTCTTCAGATGCTAACGGCAAAATCACTCTTACTGCTGTCGCCAATGAAGGGCAAGCAGGACTGAAGTGTGGGAACGCGACGCTTAGGACATGGCACCCTAAGTGCACTGAGCTCGATGATTTCAAGGAACCCAAAGAGTCCCATTTAGTCTGGAGTGAGGTGGCTGACTGCAAGGTCAGATTCACATGGCAGTTACCTGTGAAAGAGGCTGATAACTGTTGGCCGAGTTCCTTCGAAGACTCCCTGATCCTTTCAAACATTTCATGGTTCAAGGAGTTGGGTAAGGAGAAGTTCAGCCCAGACGGGGTGAAGATAAAGAAGCCTACTGGAGCACTTGGCAAGGTCGTGACGACAGTGACCGGCGCCGAATCCAATGCCGATTTGGCGAAAAAGCTCCACACGCTGATGCATGGAAAGTTCAGCAAAGGAGACTTTTCTGCAACGATTTTCGAGAAAATTGCTTCGGGTGAGATCATTACTTGCCCGCAATATATCGCTGACGCACTTGAATGGCTCCAAGAGCAGCTCAATCTTGAATCGGAGGTTTACCTGTGAGCGTCGGGTTGATTCGCAATGGTAATGAGCGCGATGCTGGTGTCGTCGAGGAAATCTGTGGCTATCTTACGGAAAAGCCAGGTCGCAGCTTCTTTCTGTTTGCAGGCGCGGGATCCGGGAAGACTAGAACGTTAGTTGAGGTTCTACGTCGGCTCACGGGTGTGGTTCCCCATGACTCTGGAGGTGAACTCGCGAGAAACCTTCGGCTGCTTGGTCGTTCTATTCGAGTGATCACGTTTACCAAGAATGCTGTCTCCGTAATCAACGGACGCCTGGGTAATAACGACCTTGTTAATGTCTCGACCATTCACTCCTTCTGCTGGGAGTTGATTGGTGGGTTTGACGACGACATTAGAGAGGCCCTTATCGCAGTCAAGACGAAGCAATTGGAACGGGATAGACTCGAAGCCTCCCAGAAGGCAAGAGGTATCAGCGCCACTGATGAAACCAACTTCGCAGAGATTGAGCAGGACATCGAAGAGTTTCGTACTACTGAGAAGTTCATCTACCACCCGGACCGGAACAGGTATGGTTCTGGGGCAATTCAACATAGACACGTTCTGGATGCCACGTCTTGGCTGCTGGCGAACAGGCCAACTCTCCGAACCATATTAAGAGACCGTCATCCGATAGTCCTCATCGACGAGTCGCAGGACACAATGAAGGGTGTCCTAGATGCGTTGATGGAGGTTGCCACTCCACAGGGTAACGGACTCACTTTGGGCCTGTTGGGTGACCATCGGCAACGAATCTACACGGATGGCCATTTGGACCTGCCTGGACTGGTGCCAGAAGGGTGGGGGCGTCCCGAGCTGCAGATGAACCATCGCAGCCAACAGCGAATCGTTGCGCTGATAAACAAGATTTGGGAGGCGGAGCATGAGGGTCGTACGCAGCAACCCACTGGTGTCAAACAGCATCCACGTACGGAAAAAACTGGCGGAGTTGTACGAGTGTTTGTGGGGGATGCGAAGCTCAGCTCTGATGAGAAAGTAAAGAAGGAAGAACTGTGCGCCGAGCTCATGGCTGACGCCACTTCATCTACCGTCTGGAGAACGCGGGGACATCAAATCCTTGCGCTTGAGCACAAGCTTGTCGCCACTCGCGGGGGGTTTCTTCAAGCTTACCGAGCCATGGATCTCCTAGACCCTAACGCTGCGGCGCCACAGGGAAGCGGTGAGAATAAAGGCCCAACCGTAGCGCGGCTGTTGTTAGAGGAATTGATGGAACTAGCTGCTTGCGTCGAAGCTGACGGATGCATCAACGAGTTTGCGGCTACGGAGGTTCTGAGACGGAATGGCAGCCTGAATTCTTTGCCCGAGGATGGTGCGACTAGACAATTGCGCATGATGGAAATGCTCCAAGCTATAGCGGGCTTTGCGACGGTCATCTCCAATCCCAGTGCCACGGTGAGGGAGATTTTGGAGTCAGTGTTGGGAGCGCGACTCTTCGAAGTAGATACTCGTTTAGTAGCAGCGTTCAGTGACAATTCGCCCGCGCCTGCTGCGCCTCCTCCGCGCACAAAGGAACCGTCGGAGGCTCGAGTGCGACGCGGCTGGTGTGCTCTATTTGCTGCCCCTTGGGAGGAGCTAGCGCGCTACCGAAACTACTTAGCTGGAAAGACAGACCTCGCCACGCATCAGGTCGTAAAGGGTTCCGAGTTTCCTCACGTGATGGTGGTGATGGATGACAGTGAAGCAGGTGGCTTCCAAATATCTTACGACAAGTTGTTTGGTGCGAAGGATCTCAGCAAAAATGACGTGAGCAACGTCGATGCGAAGAAGGAGACAACCATTGACCGAAGCTTGCGGCTCTTGTACGTCACCTGCAGCCGGGCGCGCGAAAGCTTGGCGCTAGTGCTCTGGTCGGAAAACCCAGAGGCTGCGCTGGAGAGCATCAGAAAGAGTAAGTGGTTCATCGAGGAGGAGGTGTTGCCTGTGCCGTGAAGGGAAAAATAGACTACCGCACCGTGAGCGCTGACGGCTGGAGTCGGCGCCTACACTAAAATGCGCAGACAAGGAGACTACCCGTAGGTACCGGGCAAGGAGGAATACATGAGTCTGGATCCAGTGCCGACCGAACTGTTACATGATCGACTGAATGGCGCGATTGAATTGATCAAGAAGACGCTGCACCTGTATCAGGGCCTGGAGAAATACGTGATCTATGGTAATGCCATGGGCTATGTCGGTGCCCTGCGCTTTGCTGGACTGATTGACGAGGCCGGCTATAACCAGCTGTACGAAGACTTGCTGAACGTGCTGTATCAGCAGTGAGCTGCGGTCCAATCGGGAAATCGACGAGGCAGGATTGCTATCAAAAGCGGGCAGCACTCAAATGTTTATCGGAGTGTATGCATCTGGCGGCATGAGCCTTTTCGAAGAAATCTGTGATTCCCGGCCTGGTGAGTCGATGACTCGGGCCCTAGCTTGGGGTGTTGAACGCGCTCGTCGCAACCGAGGCGACACAGCACAAAGGCAAATAAGAGTAAAAAATCCCACAAAGTTAGGATGCCTTGCAGTGCCCTGCTCCCAAGCTTAATAGCCTCATTCTTCGTCGAAGTAGTCGCTATCCAGTTTCGGCAACTTGAGCAGTCGCGACGTTACTCCAACTTCGTGATCCATCATCAGGTTAACAAGCCGATTGCCATCAACCAGCACCATACCCTCCACTGAACGAGCAAAGTCGATACCTTGGGCAGTGAAGCCAGAGGTGGTAATAAATACACCGCGCTTGGCCTTTTGCCCGGCAAGTGCGCCGTAGAAGGCTTGCAACTCAGGGCGGCCAACCGTGCCTTGCCAGCGCTTGGCTTGGACGTAGACCTTTTCCAGTCCGAGCTTGTCAAGCGAGATCACCCCATCGATTCCGCCATCTCCGCTACCACCTACGCGCTGCAAGTCATTGCGGCTAGCGCCGTAGCCAAGGCTATGCAGTACGTCCAGCACTATGACCTCGAAGCGATTAGGGCTGACTTGCAGAAGGTTGTCCAGTAGATCGGCTGCAGTTGCTTGGCGTAGCTCACGCAACGCCTGCTCCAGCCGATCATCTGGGCTGACAGTGGCTGAGCTTGCTATCGGAGCAATCTGCTCTTGTCCGTCGAGCGGGATGGCGTCGGTTGGACCCTTGAGCTTTACATCCATAAAGCCGATGGCAAGCTGTTCCACCTTATTTTCAGTGAGGGGGTAAGGATGCTGTGCAGCATAGGTGATGCCTGCATCGGTTAGTTTCCAATAGCCTCGCTTTGCGCTCGTAGATAGGCCCGCGCGCTTGAGGCGGTCATGGGCCCAGCCTGCACGGTTCTTGTATATGGCCTGGCCGCTCGCAATCAGCTCCTGCCGTTGTGTTTCCGACAGGTTTAGCGCTTCGGCAGCTGCTTCATGGGCGTCACGAGCTGCCGCGCCTACGGGTGAAGCTGCTAAGTAGCGCAGTATCGGCTCAATGAACTGGTCGTAAGTAGGGACGGACATTGCAACTCCAAGCGCAAGGTAGACGGCGTGCGCGAATAGTAAAGGTTGCGCATTGTTTTGTATTTGGTGAATCGGCCTTGGCTTCCTGAGCGTGGTCAGAGACCGTTTGAGATCGACTGCCATCGGTGACGACAAGCCGAAACAGCCGATTCTGTTGAAAAAATCGGCCCTGGTTTCCACGTCAGAAAAGTACGCGCCCGAGATTGAAATCCATACCGGAGAGCTCGGGTACTCCAATCAATAGAAACTACGGCTATCTTCCGCTGGGGTAGACAGCCGAGTTGATACCATTTGAGTTATCTATAGCAATTTGTCTGCCAGCTGCTTGAAGACATCCCGCCCCAGGTCATCTCGTTCAACGGCAAACAAAAAGAGACAGAGGCTGTTGCTAGACTTTTCCCACTGATGCCCAACCTGTTGTTTCTCTTTGGAGTCGTCGTTCGTCTTGTAGGGCTCCCCCTTATACTCCACAACTAGGATGCGACCATCTTCCAACTCTGCTACAAAGTCTGGGTAGAAGTAGTCAGATGCGGTCGGCAACCAGAATGAGCAGCTTTCCTGGCGCTCAATGTTGCGAACCCAGTGCTTCACCTTGGGATGAGCATCAATTGCCATTGCACATCTGAACTCCTCTGCGGTGTTGCCAGCAGGAGTTTTTTCCCGTAGGTCATGAATAACGGGGTAGAAGTGTTTGCTAAATTCGTAGCTCCCTTGATACATGTTCCGGGCTGGATACCTTCCAGCGTCGAACGAGAAGCTGTACTGCGCCACTTCTTCCAGCGTCGGTACGGACATCTCAAAGAGTCGTCCTTGGAATCCTTTCTCCATAGCCTGCTTACGCAGACGCTCTATTTCCCCCTTGATGGCGTCGGCCAGCTGGAATCTGGCACGAACCAGTGCGGTCAGGCTAAGGCCGATATCACTCATGAGGTAGGAAAGCATCTTTGTCAGGTAGGCCAGTACCTGTGGCTGAGGCAGGAAGGGTTTGCGCACCTGTATGTCCAGCCAGCGCACTAGGTCTTGCGGGCTGATATGGCTCGCAACCTCGTTCAGCTTTAGTTGCTGGGCGTCAATATGCCGAAACTTGACCTTCTCCCCCTGCACATCAATCTCGAAGGAATTCACTGTTTCGTGGATGCTAAAGCCAGCAAGCTGCACGGGGTAGTCCAGCAGGTTCCAGTCTCCTAGCTCCGCAAGTGTGTCCTTTTCCACAATTTCAAGGTAACCATCCAGCTTTAGACACAGCTGGGGGATTGGTGAGAACAAGATGCCTAACTGTGCTGGGGCTCGTAGGGCATTTCGAACGGCCCGGTGATCAGAAAATTGCTGGGCTACCTTCTCTTTGGCTTTTGGGGGGAGGGACGCGGTGATGAACGTTTCTGCCTGTTTCAGCACCTCGTTGTCCACGTTGCCTTTGAGTACCACTGTTGCGCCTTGCGAAGTAGGGCGAATTTCAACCTGGGCTTTCAAGTCTTCCGGCCAATTATGAGTTTCAGGTACTGCTGGCAACTCGACATGACAATCCGGTATTGAGGGAGTTGTGTTCTGGCCGATACTCTGCGCTGTACCACCTGATCCGCCAGCCAAGGGAAGGGATTGCTGAGGCACAATAATGCCAGCGGTATCCAAACGCTCAAAACCCATGTTCTGAACTAAGCGATCCCGTAGATTGCTGGCGGCCTCTGCAAAGTTTGTTGCCACAATGTGGGCGTAGGCTTTGTTGAGGGGAGCTTGGCTGCGATCCGTTGCATATGGCATGCGGAGTACACGTCCCAGCAGTTGCTCTACATCTTTGGAGGAACTCACCGATTGCAGGCTGGAGAGTACATAGGCGAAGGAGCAGTCCCAGCCTTCTTTCAAAGCCTCGATAGTAATGATGTATCGAACCTTGCAGTCCGGGTCGAACAGGTCGACTCCATTTAGTTCTTTTTGGGTTCCCGTAGCAATTGCAATTTGTTCGGGAGAGATATTTTCCTGCTCGATGAGATGCTGCTTCACAACGTCGACTGTTGCCTCACCACCTTTGGGCATTGCTTGGATAAGCACGATTGGGCGGACGTAGTCGTCTTCCTTTAGAGCGATGAGTTCAAGACTGTCACGCGTCAGGATTGAGTCCCGTAGACACTCTCGCCATCCTTCTGGATGCTCGGCCAGAACAATTGGTAACTTAATCATCTGCTCAGCACGTAGCTCTTGGGCGGACACATGATAGAGCACGTTGTTGCCTGGAACTGGGGTTGCAGTCATTTCTATTACACAGCTCGGGTGCAACCGGCCTAGCGTTTTGAAGAAACGGTCGGTGCGATTGTTGTGGGCTTCATCCACAATGACCAGTGGGCGGTGCAAGTGTAGCCAGTTGGCAACGGACCACTTAACTCTGCCAATATCCTTGGAGGTCAGGAACTTCTGGCTTTGCAGATCGCCCTCAGTCACCTTTTCCAGGTTGGATGTCAGTGAGGCAGGTAGGTCACGGAAGTGTTCACCCAGCTCTTCAAAAAATGAGTAGACGTTTCGAGTGCTGGTATCACTGACGTTGAGCGCCTGTATGGTAGCCACTACGACGATGCAAGCTTTACCTATGTCGTGTGGGCCGACTGTCTGTAGGCTTTCGAGATCGCAAATGCGGATGCGGTCACCGAAATAGTGGGCCAGGGCTTGCCGGTATGGATGGCGGGCATTGGAGAGAGCTTCAAGCGTCTGAGTTCGGATGGTATCCGAAGGGGTGAGCCACAGTGCAACAGGGGCATCGCTATCCAAAACTGACTTGCCGGCCAGTGCTACGGCGTGAGCGGCCAGTAGGGTTTTACCGCCACCTGTTGGAACGCGTAAGCAGACACTAGGAATGTCCGAAAAAATCTCTTGGTAAGCTTCAGTGCGCTGTTGTCGTTGCAGTACATCCTTGTAGGCATCTTGGATAGAAACCTTGCGAGCTCTATCAAAAAAATCGCCCAGAGCGTCCAAGGCGTCATTTTGGTACTTTTTCAGTTTGAACATGGTCGGCTCTTAGCGCATTTTCACGTCGTAGGGGATTTGCTTGAAGGTGATGTCTTCGGCATTCATGCGGGCTGAGCCTAGGCGGGTAGTTTCTCCATACACCACCATGGGGCCTGGGTTGGGTTGTAGCTCTCTCAACATGGCAACGACTGCACTTGTTAGGACATTACCGCTTGCAGGGCGCCGGTCACCGAGGATGCCGTTGTAGAGGAGGAAGTAGCTGGTTCCGTTCTGTTCGCCCATGAATGGGGAATTGAAATCCTGCTGGCCGGGGGTTCCTATTTCAAGATGCCAGATGTATGCCGCCAAAGTGGCAAAACGCACAGAACTGGTGAGCTGGCCTTGCTCATCGAAGGCAGCTTCACCGAGAGTATATAAAGAAAAGCCACCACCACCGCTCCAGTTGGCAGCGTGACTGATGCCACCTGATTCACCTTCGATGACTTTTTCGAGGCGTGGCACGCAGTGTGTTCGGGCATGCTCTCCCATTTCGATGCCGATGTAGCGTCGACCTGTCTTGTGAGCAACTGCGGCAGAAGTGCCAGATCCCAGAAATGAATCTAATATTAGGTCGCCTGGATTAGTAGCGATCCGGAATATTAAGTGAATTAGTTCTTCTGGTTTAGGTGTAGAGAATGGCTCTATTTCAGGAAGAAGTTTACGCAGATGGTCACGCTTTGCAGACTGGTTGGACCCCGCATCTTCGGCAGGCCACCAAGTTCGAGGGACAACCCCATCCTGAACATCGGTCAAATAACGCTTGATAATCGGCAGGCGGTCTCCATCCTTCCCAAAGTAGACGCGGCTTTCAGCGAGAGCTTGCTTCAAATTTTCCTGTGAGAATCGCCAGTAATTGCCTGAGGGAGGCGTCACTACGCGCCCGGATGGCAGGGTTATTGGATATCTCTGCGCGGCACTCCCGCTTTTGGCAGTTCCATTGTCTCCCTGTAACCATGGACCTCTTGGATCTTTGTCTGGGTTTTTATACCTGGCGTTCTGCTCCGGCGTTCTGTCGAGCAGATTTCTGGTTTTGCTCCACACGTCCCGCTGGCGTGCAAATAAAATGACATGGTCGTGAGCGCTGGAAATATCTGTATCGTTCCGGCGACCCTTATCTTTTTCCCAAGCGAAAGTCGCAACGAAGTTTTTCCTACCGAATACTTCGTCCATGAGAACCTTGAGGTAATGCGCTTCGTTGTCGTCAATGGTTACCCAGATGCTACCGTCTTCGGCGAGCAGCTCGCGTAGGAGTACAAGGCGGGGGTACATCATCGATAACCACTGACTGTGCTCTAGGTTGTCGTCGTAGTGCTCGAAAGCGCTTTTGGTGTTGTATGGTGGGTCGATGAAGATGCACTTCACCTGACCGGCGTAAAATGGAATCAGCGATTTTAGGGCTAAGAGATTGTCACCTTGGATGATGAAATTCTCGCTGGCGGCCTGAGTATCGCCGTAGGTTTTTTCACGCTGCAGTAGGTGATAGGGCACCTCAAGCGGGATTTCTTTGGCTTGGTTTTTATTAACCCAATCTATAAATGGCATTTTGCATTGGCCTTGCTGACGCAAAAAAGGAGCATTGTATCCGCCGCCCGCATGATTTAAATACCGATGTCTGTTTCCATGGTGAGCGTCTGTCCAACTCGCCTTGCGTAAGTCAGGAGGAATCCGCGACCTTCGCTTGTCACCACAGACCTGCTTGCAATGTCCGTGATCTATCTGCCCCTGAAGCGTGGGATAGTCATCGGGAAAGGGTCGACAACGCCCCGGGGGGCTCGTGTCCACCCGGACCGAGTAGGCGGATTCACATCTGTCGTCCTCTCACAAGATTTTGGCAAAGCAGAGCAGGGCAGACTGATTCAGACCGTAAAAATCACACAGTGAGGGAATAAAGGAATTGATATCGCCGGTGAATTGAGACAGCCTGCTTTGACTGCGTTAGGTGGGGTACGCCGGGAGTGGCTTAGGGCTACGGCGAATTAGTCATCATCAAACACAGCGATACCTACGTCAGTGCCTACGGACATAACCCGCAGGCTGTTGGTTCAGGAGGGGCAGCAGGTCAAGGTCGGACAGACAATTGCCGAAATGGATCCACGGGTACAAACCGGGTGAAACTGCACTTTGAGATTTACCGCCAGGGTAAACCTGTAGATCCGCTGCAATTCCTGCCGCGTCGTTGATCGCTATTCAGCCTGTTCCGTCACGTAGAGGGGACGGGCTCTAGCGTTGCCATGGATAGGGCGGCGCTGAGCTTGGGGTCGAACTCACCAAAGGACAATAAAAATGGCTCTCAGTAAAGAAGTGCCGGAGTTTGACATCGACGATGAGGTTCTCCTG
>NZ_RCNW01000506.1:1669-5787 GCF_004307605.1 Pseudomonas sp. Sample_24 | reverse complement strand
CGCGATGGCGGCGGCATGGCGTCGCTGCTGTTGCCCGAGGACGTCGAGATTCGCGTACCGGCCAACGTCACCGCACGTATTCAGGAAGTCCACCTGCTGGCGATCCATTGCCTTTGCGACTTGATCGACAGCCAACTGTTCGGGAGTGAAGAATGACCCCTAATCGCCTCGGCCTACTGGCCCTGACCCTGTGCCTCGGCATCAGCGGCTGCACCTCGGTGGTTAATGCCAGCCGTGAAGCACCGATTGAAGACGACCGCGGCACCCGCACCTTCGGCAGCAAGATCGATGATTCGCTGATCGACACCAAGGTCGGCGTGAACATCGCCAAGGCTGACCCGGCGCTGGATAACGACTCGCACATCGTCGTGACCAGTTTCAACGGCGTGGTGCTGCTCGCCGGCCAAACCCCGCGAGCCGACCTCAAGGCCAAGGCCGAACAGGCCGCCGCTGCCGTTCAGCGCGTGAAGACCGTTCACAACGAACTGCAAATTCTCCCACCCTCCGGCTTCCTGGCCCGCCAGAACGACACCTGGCTGACCTCCAAGATCAAGACACAAATGCTCACCGACCCGAACATCCCCGGTTCGCGCATCAAGGTCGTCACCGAGAACGGTATCGTTTACCTGCTGGGCTTGCTGACCAAACAGGAAGCCGCCCAGGCAACCAACCTGGTGCAGGGAGTTTCCGGCGTTCAGAAGATTGTGAAGTTGTTCGAGTACATTGACTGATCCTCTCAGCGATGGCGATTCTGACAACGCCATCGCCCCGTAGGAGCCAGCAAGCTGTGCTCCTACAAGTAACAAAAAAGGCGATCCTTCCGGATCGCCTTTTTTGTTATTTCACTACCTTCAAGCTCGGTCGACCGCTGGGGCGCGGCGGCTCGCTGTCCGGTGGCGGAATATCATCATCCGGCTCGATCTCTTCATCCTCGCCCATAGGCGACTCGAGATCGAAGACCATGCCCTGACCATTCTCCCGGGCGTAGATGCCCAGGATCGATGCGATAGGCACGTACAACGTATGCGGCACCCCACCGAAGCGGCCTTCGAAGCTGACTGCTTCGTTGTCCATGTGCAGATGTCGCACGGCTTGTGGCGATACGTTCAGGACAATCTGCCCGTCACTGGCAAAACCTTGCGGCACTTGCACCGAGGGATACTCGGAATTCACCAGCATGTGCGGGGTGCAATCGTTATCAACAATCCACTCGTAGAGCGCGCGGACCAGATAAGGTCGACTGGAGTTCATAGCGGCTCCTTAAGCCTTAGCGCATATCGCGTTCGACGCCAGACAGACTCGCCTGGAAAGCCTCACGCGCAAACTGGCGCTCCATGTAATCAAGCAGCGGCTTGGCTGGCCGCGGCAGTTCTATACCCAGAATCGGCAATCGCCAGAGTATTGGTAATAGGCAGCAATCCACCAGACTTTGTTCCTCACTGAGGAAAAACGGCTTGTCGGCGAATAGCGGCGAAACGCCGGTCAGGCTCTCGCGCAGCTCTTTACGTGCCACGACACGGGCCGCTTCCTTGGTCCGCGAATCCAGAATCAGATCCACCAACCCACACCAGTCCCGCTGGATGCGGTGCATCAGCAGGCGGCTGTTGGCACGCGCCACCGGATAAACCGGCAGGAGCGGCGGATGCGGGTAACGCTCATCCAGATATTCCATTACCACCGTTGACTCCCACAACGCCAGGTCACGATCGACCAGGGTGGGCAAGCTGCCATAAGGGTTCACTTCGATCAGTTTAGGCGGCTGACGGCCAGCTTCAACGTAAATGATCTCGGCGCTGACACCCTTCTCTGCCAGTACGATTCGCACTCGGTGGGAATAGTGGTCGGCGGGGTCGGAGTAACAGGCCAACCGATTGGTCACGCCCATGGCGATCCTCCTCGCTTGTAGAAATTATCGGAAGCGGAAAAACGAGCGCGCCCAGAGGGCGCCTCCCGTAACGCCTGGATCACCAGACTCGTTACATTTTCAGAGGCGCCCTTGGGCGCGCGCGATTAACAGCAATAGCTTGAAGCTTTATCAGTGCACATCTTTCCAGTATTCGCGCTTGAGCAAATAGGCGAATACGAAGAAGAACGCGAGGTACAGCAATACATACGTACCGATGCGCTGATGTTGCAGCTTAACCGGGTTAGCCGAGTAAGCCAGGAAGGTTACCAGATTCTTGACCTTCTCATCGAACTGCTCTTCGGTCAAAGCACCGCTTTTCGGCACGATGGTCAGCTGATCGCACGCTTCATGGGTCAGCGCAGTACCGGTCAGCGGATCAAATTGCTTCTTGCCGTCTTCGACAATCTGAACCTGTTTGCAACCGACGACCTGACGACCTTGCAGGCCCACCAGAACGTTAGGCATACCGACGTTCGGGAAGACCTTGTTGTTCACACCCCAAGGACGCGACGGATCTTCATAGAACGACTTCAGGTAACCATAGAGCCAGTCGGTGCCGCGAACCCGGGCAACCAGGGTCAGGTCGGGCGGAGCCGCACCAAACCAGGCCTTGGCGTCAGCCGGCTGCATGCCGATGTTCATGTGATCGCCGATCTTGGCGCCAGTGAACACCAGATTCTCCAGCATCAGTTCGTGAGGAATGCCCAAGTCATCGGCAACACGTTCGTAACGCTGGAACTTGGCGCTGTGGCAGCCCATGCAATAGTTGGCGAAAGTGCGTGCGCCGTCCTGCATGGCTGCCTTGTCGGAAACGTCGATGTCGACTTTTTCCAGCTCCGGCCCAGCTTGTCCAGCAGCGAATGCGAACACCGGCAGCGCCGCAAGCATCAATACAGCAAATAGTTTTTTCATCAGCCAGTCACCCTTTCCGGAACCGGTTTGGTCTTCTCGAGCCTGGTGTAGAACGGCATCAGAATGAAGTAGGCGAAGTACAGGAAGGTGCAGACCTGCGACAGCAACGTACGACCTGGCGTCGGAGCCAGCACGCCCAGCACACCCAGGATCACGAACGAGATGCAGAACACGAAAAGCCAGATCTTGCTCAGCCAGCCCTTGTAGCGCATGGACTTGACCGGACTACGGTCGAGCCACGGCAGGACGAACAGCACAGCGATGGCCGCACCCATGGCGATTACACCCAGGAGCTTGTCCGGAACCGCACGCAAGATCGCGTAGAAAGGCGTGAAGTACCAGACCGGCGCAATATGCTCAGGCGTCTTGAACGGGTTGGCCTGTTCGAAGTTCGGCTTCTCGAGGAAATAACCGCCCATTTCCGGGAAGAAGAACACGATCGAGCAGAAGATGAACAGGAACACCACCACGCCGACGATATCTTTCACGGTGTAGTACGGGTGGAAGGCGATGCCGTCCAGCGGTACACCGTTTTCGTCTTTGTGCTTCTTGATGTCCACGCCGTCCGGGTTGTTCGAACCCACCTCGTGCAGCGCCAGGACGTGCAGCACCACCAGACCCAGAATCACGATCGGCAGCGCGACCACGTGCAAGGCGAAGAAGCGGTTCAGGGTAATGCCGGAAATCAGGTAGTCACCGCGGATCCACTGAGTCAGGTCGTCGCCGATGAGCGGGATCGCACCGAACAGCGAGATGATCACCTGGGCGCCCCAATAGGACATCTGACCCCATGGCAGCAGGTAGCCCATGAAGGCTTCAGCCATCAGCGCCAGGTAGATCAGCATGCCGAAGACCCACACCAGCTCGCGCGGCTTCTGGTAAGAACCGTAGAGCAAGCCACGGAACATATGCAGATAGACCACGATGAAGAACGCCGAAGCGCCAGTGGAGTGCAGCAAACGCAAAATCGAGCCGTACTCGACGTCGCGCATGATGTATTCGACAGAAGCAAATGCCTCTTCTGCCGACGGGGTGTAGCTCATGGTCAGCCAGACACCGGTGACGATCTGGTTGACCAGAACCAGCAGAGCCAGGGAGCCAAAGAAATAGAAGAAGTTGAAGTTCTTCGGGGCGTAGTACTTGCTGAGATGGTCTTCCCACATCTTGGTCGCGGGAAAGCGCGCATCAACCCAATCCATGAACTTGCTCATCACGCTTTCTCCGTATCGATGCCAATGACAATGATGTCATCGGTCTCATAGGAATGCGGGGGAACTGGCAGGTTCAAAGGCGCAGGTTG
>NZ_RCNW01000506.1:0-1569 GCF_004307605.1 Pseudomonas sp. Sample_24 | reverse complement strand
TCAGCAATCATCTGCTGGCCTGGCTCGATTTTGCTGACATTCACTTTCACCGGTGCACCTGCGGCTTTCGCCTTGGCACTGGGAAACCATGACCCCACGAACGGGACCGCAGCCCCCACCGCTCCTGCAGCACCCACCACGGATGTGGCTGCTACCAAGAAGCGACGCCGGCCTGCATTCACGCCGTCATTGCTCATTCAGTCCTCTCCCATCAGCTTTGTGGCCTGTTAAATCAGGCATCTACTAAGTAAATCTGTGCACTTATAAAAATTTTGCCGAATGGTAATGAAAAGCCCCAATTCTGACAAGGTAATTACCCCGAGGCACCACTGCCAAGCCTTGTAGTATAGGGGGTCTGCGGATGTGGCAAGTTGTCACAGCGCAATTCTTTGATAAATCTCACGCATAAAAAAACGCCCGGTTCCGTGAGGAATCCGGGCGTTCTTTTTTGAACGTGGAAACGAATTAACGCTTCGAGTACTGCGGACGCTTACGCGCTTTACGCAGACCAACTTTCTTACGTTCAACTTCACGTGCATCGCGGGTTACGAAGCCGGCTTTACGCAGAGCGCTGCGCAGAGTTTCGTCGTAATCCATCAGAGCGCGAGTGATGCCGTGGCGGATTGCGCCAGCCTGACCACTTACACCACCACCGATCACGGTGACGTAGATGTCGAACTTCTCGACAGTCTCAGTCAATTCCAGCGGCTGACGAACTACCATGCGGGCAGTTTCGCGGCCGAAGAAATTATCCAGCGAACGATTGTTGATGGAGATGTTACCAGTACCCGGACGCAGGAAAACGCGTGCGGTTGCGGTCTTGCGACGGCCAGTGCCGTAATTTTGAGTCGCCGACATAATGAACTATTCCGTTAAATCTTCAGTTCTTGGGGCTGCTGAGCAGTATGAGGGTGTGCAGCGCCCGCATAGACTTTCAGCTTACGGTACATGTCGCGACCCAGCGGGTTCTTAGGCAGCATGCCTTTGACCGCGGTCTCGATCACGCGCTCAGGGGCTTTGGCGATCAGCTTTTCAAAGTTGATCGACTTGATGCCGCCCGGGAAACCGGAGTGGGAGTAGTACATTTTGTCAGTGGTTTTAGCGCCGGTAACACGGATCTGCTCGGCGTTGATCACGACGATGTAGTCGCCGGTGTCAACGTGAGGAGTGTACTCAGGCTTGTGCTTGCCACGCAGACGGCTCGCGATTTCGGTGGCCAGACGACCCAGGGTCTGACCAGCAGCGTCGACGACAAACCAGTCGCGCTTTACTGTTTCCGGTTTAGCAGTAAAAGTTTTCATTCTTTATAGCCTCAGGGGCCGCCCTGTAAATTAGACGGCGGATCTTACTGAATAGTGCGTACTTTGACAAGTCAAAGGCAGCCGGATACAGACGCTTTCGGGGGCTCGGGTCGGCGCGTCCGTTCAACGGCAAGATTCTTCGGCGGCGGCGCATCACTTCCACTGCAGAAAGAGGTGCGCAATTATGCAGATTGCGAAAAATAATTCAACCTGCTTTTATGATTGTTTTGCCCAAGGAGCACCCGATGGACTATCGCCAGCTAGGCCG
>NZ_RCNW01000435.1:0-5795 GCF_004307605.1 Pseudomonas sp. Sample_24 | reverse complement strand
TGTACCTGGAAAGCGACCAGACCCCATGGGACGACGACATCGCCTGCGCCCGCGCCGCATTTGCCGCACTGAACGTCGAAGTGCGTTGCGCGCCGGGGACTTGGGTCGAGGAAGAAGGTGAGGAAACGGCGGATCGCTGGATTCGCATCAGCGCCGATGGTGAAGAAGAGATCACCTGGAAAACCGCCTGATTCCGCCCGTTCCCATGCTCTGCGTGGGAATGCAGCCCGGGACGCTCCGCGTCCCAAAGCGGACGCAGAGCGTCCGTTGAGGCATTCCCACGCAGAGCGTGGGAACGATCATCACAGGCCTACAACATCCTCAGCCTGCAACCCCTTCTGCCCTTCCACCACCGCGTACTCGACCTGCTGGCCTTCAGTCAGCGAGCGGTGGCCTTCACCGCGAATCGCGCGGTAATGCACGAACACGTCCACCCCGTCTTCGCGCTGAATAAAGCCGTAACCCTTGGCGTCGTTGAACCACTTCACGTTGCCGGTTTCGCGCGTTGCCATGTCAGTACCCCCTTTGTTTTTATTTTGAGCGGCCGAGTATATGACAGACACAAAAACTCTCAACTACAGAATGGTTGACTGCTTTTTTGCCGATTTTCGACGAATCCGGCACACTACGGCCCTCCCGAGCAATTGCTTGGTTTTACTCACTCACGCAGAAGCCGTATGACCCGTTCCCCGTTCCGCCGTCTTGTGTTTGGCACCTTGCGCCGCCTGTTGTACCTCTGGGTCCGCTCGGAGACGATCAACCAGTCGTCGTTCACCCTCAACCTCGACCGCAGTCGTCCGGTGTTCTACGTCCTGCAAAATCCTTCGCTGACCGATCTGGCCGTGGTCGACACCGAGTGCAGCAAAGCCGGGCTGCCGCGTCCGGTGCTGCCGGTGTCGGTCGGTTCATTGATCGAGCCGGCGGCGTTTTTCTACCTGACGCCTGATCCCGACTGGCTCGGCCGCCAGGACAAGCGCGGTGCGCCACCCACCTTGACTCGCCTGGTCAGTGCCCTGAGCCAGAACGCCGCCGAAGACGCGCAGATCATTCCGGTAAGCGTGTTCTGGGGCCAGTCGCCGGACAGCGAGAACAGTCCATGGAAACTTCTGTTCGCCGATAGCTGGGCCGTTACCGGACGCCTGCGTCGGTTGTTGAGCATCATCGTGCTGGGGCGCAAAACCCGCGTACAGTTTTCCGCGCCCATCCACCTGCGCGAACTGATCGACCACAACAAGGGCCACGAGCGTACTGTGCGCATGGCCCAGCGCATTCTGCGGGTGCACTTTCGCAACCTGAAGGCTGCCGTGATCGGCCCGGACATCTCCCACCGGCGCAATCTGGTCAAGGGTCTGGTCAATCAGCCCTTGGTCAAGCAGGCAATCCTCGATGAAGCCGAGCGCGAGAACATCTCACCGGAGAAAGCCAAGGCCCAGGCCCTGCGCTACGGCAACGAGATTGCTTCGGACTACACCTACACCGCCATCCGCTTCCTTGAAGTGGTGCTGAGCTGGTTCTGGAACAAGATCTACGACGGCATCAAGGTCAACCACATCGAAGGCGTGCAGAAGGTCGCCCAGGGTCACGAAGTGATCTACGTGCCGTGCCACCGCAGCCACATCGACTACCTGCTGCTCTCGTACCTGCTGTTCCGCAACGGCCTGACGCCACCGCACATTGCCGCCGGAATCAACCTCAACATGCCGGTGATCGGCAGCCTGCTGCGACGTGGCGGCGCGTTTTTCATGCGGCGCACGTTCAAGGGCAACCCGCTTTACACTTCGGTGTTCAACGAGTACCTGCATACCTTGTTCACCAAGGGTTTCCCGGTGGAATACTTTGTCGAGGGCGGCCGTTCGCGCACCGGGCGCATGCTGCAACCGAAAACCGGAATGCTCGCCATCACCCTGCGCAGTTTCCTGCGCTCTTCGCGCATGCCCATCGTGTTCGTGCCGGTGTATATCGGCTATGAGCGGGTGCTGGAAGGTCGGACCTATCTGGGCGAGTTGCGCGGTGCAAGCAAAAAGAAAGAATCGATCTTCGATATTTTCAAAGTCATCGGCGCGCTCAAACAGCGCTTCGGCCAAGTGGCGGTGAACTTCGGCGAGCCGATCAAACTGGCGGAATTCCTCGACAGCGAACAACCCGACTGGCGCCAGCAGGACCTCGGCCCGCAGTTCAAACCGGCGTGGCTCAACGAAACCACCAACCGCCTCGGCGAGAAAGTCGCACAGCATCTGAACGAAGCGGCGGCGATCAATCCGGTGAACCTCGTCGCGCTGGCGCTGCTGTCCACCAGCCGCCTGGCCTTGGACGATCGCGCCATGGCGCGGGTGCTGGACCTGTATCTGGCGCTGTTGCGCAAAGTGCCTTACTCGTCGCACACCACATTGCCGGAAGGCGACGGCCGCGCGCTGATCGAGCACGTCAAGGCCATGGACCTGCTGTCCGAGCAGAGCGATGCGTTGGGCAAGATTCTGTACCTGGACGAGCAGAATGCTGTCCTGATGACGTACTACCGAAATAACGTGCTGCACATTTTTGCGCTGCCGGCGTTGCTGGCCAGCTTCTTCCAGAGCACTTCGCGCATGAGCCGCGAACAGATCCTGCGCTACACCCGAGCGTTGTATCCGTACCTGCAATCGGAGCTGTTCATTCGCTGGCCGCTGGATGAGCTGGATGCGGTGATCGATCAATGGCTGCAAGCGTTCGTTGAGCAAGGCCTGTTGCGTTTCGAGAACGACGTGTATCTGCGCCCGGCACCGAGTTCGCGGCATTTTGTGTTACTGACGCTGTTGTCGAAAAGCATCGCCCAGACTTTGCAGCGTTTCTACATGACCGTCTCCCTGCTGCTCAACAGTGGCCAGAACAGCATCAGCGCCGAAGAACTGGAAGACCTGTGCACGGTCATGGCCCAGCGCCTGTCGATCCTGCATGGCCTGAACGCTCCGGAGTTCTTCGACAAGAGCCTGTTCCGCCACTTCATCCAGACCCTGCTCGACCTCGACGTGCTCAAGCGCGATGAAGCCGGCAAGCTGAGCTATCACGAACTGCTTGGCGAATTGGCCGAAGGCGCGGCTAAACGCGTATTGCCGGCGGAGATTCGCTTGTCGATCCGTCAGGTGGCGTTGCATCGCAGCGAAGATGCGGCGGATCTTGTCGAACAGGTCTGACGTCTCAATGCGACAGAAGCAAGGACGCTTCTGATCTGTCCCGTTAACAATTCGCTGACTACTAGCGAACGCTTCCTACATAACACTTGAATGTTCAGGAGATAAGCTCAGCGCTCGTCATTTACGACGAATTCATTTGATAAGGAAATCATCATGACCCAACACACTATCAACACGCTCCTGCATTTCCCCCCCCGATTTGAACTTCTGCCAGGTTGCGAAATCAGCATCAAAGTACAGGACATCAGCGACAGGAATGCACCAAAACTTCACAGTCAGTGGGGTAGCAACCATCTTTCATCGACACTCCCCATCAACTTCCCGGTTGTGATCGACTCCGAAGTGAACGAGGTCGGCAGCCGCTTCTCCATCAATGTAAAAATCTCTTTTCTGGACTCGCAGTTGCTGTTGGATCTGGATCAGACGTTCTGGTGGGGAGGAGGCGATCACGATACCGATATTTACTTGAGCACCGTGAGCCACATCGCTGTGTTCAAATCGTGGATGCCTCAAATTGGTTATCCTGCCGACTCAAAGTTGTTCGTGAAGTTGGTTGAGTTGAACGACGATGGCCAGCCAGGGGCTGTCATCGATGAAGCCGTGGGGTTGACCGCACAGACCACGCCCATCTACTTGAAATATAACCCGTTCAAGATTTGGCCAGGCCAGGAATATGCATTGATCGGCTCGTTCGAAGGCTATGGTCAGAAGGTGCTGGCTCTGGGTCTTAAGCCGGGGAAATTGATTCTGCAGCCGCAAATCGAACAGACGCCAATTTTCGGCGACTGATTCCAACCGTTCACAACAACGCTTGACGTAAACTTCGCGACGACCGGATTCAAGCGCCAGTTTGCTGCTGGCGCCTTTGCAACACGAATCGACCATCATGCCATGCAGCTCGACGCTTCGCGCCGCGAACAAATCGAGCTGGCGTTGATTGTGAATTTAATCTACTGAAGGAAGCATCCCCAATGTTCCGCCCTACCCTTCGCTTCGCCGCCCTGTGTGCCAGTTTGATGATCGGCGCCAATGCGATGGCCTTGTCACTCTCTGACCTGTCGCAGCAGGACGCCACCGGCGGCCTCAAGGACGCCTTGACCCAAGGCGCGCAATTGGCCGTGAAGCAACTCGGTACGCCGGGCGGCTTCAGTAACAACCCGGAGGTGAAAATCGAACTGCCGGGCAAGCTGGGCAAGGTTGCCAGCAAAATGAAACAGTTCGGCATGGGCGATCAGGTCGATCAACTGGAAACCAGCATGAACAAAGCGGCTGAAACCGCTGTGACCCAAGCCCAGCCCATACTCGTGGATGCGGTGAAAAAAATGTCCGTGGCGGACGCCAAGGGCATTCTCAGTGGCGGCAACGATTCGGCCACCCAATACCTGAACAAAACCAGCCGCGAACAAATCCGCGCCAAGTTTCTGCCCATCGTCAAGCAAGCCACTGACCAGGTGGGTTTGGCCAAGCAATACAACTCATTTGCCGGCCAGGCCGCGACCATGGGCGTGATCGATACCAAGAACGCCAACATCGAAAGCTACGTGACCGAACAGGCATTGAATGGCCTGTTTGAAATGATCGGCAAACAGGAAGAAGCCCTGCGCCAGAACCCGGCGGCGGCGGCGACCAGTTTGGCCAAAAAAGTGTTCGGCACTTTGTAATTCCTGGCTGACAGCACACAAGAAAAGCCCGCTGAACCTGTGAAGGTCCGCGGGCTTTTCCTTTTCTACTGCTGCGGATCGAGCTGATCCAGCACCTCGCCCACTGAAAGCTGCGCCAGGACAATCATCTGTTGAATACCGAGTACCAGATTACAAGTCGGGCCGGTCAGGATGGATGATAACTGGTAGAGATTAGTCGGCTGGCAGGCCGTCATCGCCAGCAGGCTGGCTCCCACAGAAGAGCAAAAGCAGAACACCATACAACCGCTGTTGCCCCTCACCACTCCACAGGCCGAGCGTTAGCTCGCCTGCCGCTCTTGATCTGGGCGCCCCCTCGAGAGGCCGAGTGGAGGTTCTGCGTAGTGGGCAACCCGGCATGGATGCCGGGTTAGCCGCCGCCGGCCATGGATGGCCGATGGCGGCGGGCCCACGGAGCAGGACCGGAGCGAGGGCATGCCGAGCCTAGGCGAGGCACCGAACGACAGGGGCAAGAGCGTTTGGTTACTTTGCGCTTTTCAAAGTAACCCGCTGTAAAAGCGGAACCATAAGCGGCCGTTACCGAAGCAACGGATATACACCAAAAACAACCAACAGCCTGGTCGGCCCTAAGGCCGCCACGTTCAAACCATCAAACCGACTCCTTGCGAACCCTGAACCAAGCCGCATAAAGCGCCGGCAAAAACAGCAACGTCAACGCCGTCGCCACAATCAACCCCCCCATGATCGCCACCGCCATCGGCCCGAAAAACACACTGCGCGACAACGGAATCATCGCCAACACCGCCGCCAGCGCCGTCAGCACAATCGGCCGGAACCGCCGCACCGTCGCCTCGATGATCGCCTGCCAAGGCTTGAGCCCGGCAGCGATATCCTGCTCGATCTGATCGACCAGAATCACCGAGTTCCGCATGATCATCCCGGACAAGGCGATGGTCCCGAGCATCGCCACAAACCCGAACGGCTG
>NZ_RCNW01000020.1:3762-5800 GCF_004307605.1 Pseudomonas sp. Sample_24 | reverse complement strand
CGGGTCAGGTAATGCCGATAGCGCTCGGTACTGATGCCGACCTGAATATTGAAACTGAGCAAGCGCAGACGACTGTCTGCGGGCAGGCCCGTGGATTCCAGATGATGTTCGTTGACCCGCGGATCATGCAGGCCAACGACGCGTTCAGTACCCCAGCGGCGCATGGCGGGTACTGCCCTTAGTTGGCGGCAGCCTTGGTAGCCGCTCGCTCTTTGTCGATCAGTTTGTCGGCCAGTTGCAGCGCTTGTTCGGCACCGCCGGCGGAGCCCACATCGAAGCGGTACTTGCCGTTCACGACCAGGGTTGGAACGCCGGTGATTTCATACTTCTTGGCCAATTCACGGGCTTGAACAACCTGACCCTTGATCGCGAAGGAGTCGAAGGTGGCCAGGAATTTTTCCTTGTCTACGCCTTGCGTAGCCAGGAAGTCGGCCATGTCATTCTTGTCGGTCAGCTTCATTTTCTTGTTCTGGATTGCGTCGAACACCGCGGCATGGACCTTATGCTCGACACCCATGGATTCGAGGGTCAGGAACATCTGGCCATGAGCGTCCCAAGGACCGCCGAACATCGCTGGAATACGCTTGAAGTTCACGTCCGATGGCAGTTTTTCAGCCCATGGATTGATGGTCGGTTCAAAGTGATAGCAGTGAGGGCAGCCATACCAGAACAGTTCCACCACTTCGATTTTGCCAGGCACGGCTACCGGAACCGGATTGCTCAGTTCTACGTAAGGGGCGGCTGGGGCTTCGGCGGCCTGGGCAGTCATGCCGAACAGGCTGGCAGCGGCAAAAACGGCGCTGATAATCAGATTACGCATGCTTTACTCCTGGACAAATTTTATCGCCTCGCGCGACCTGTTTTTCAGACAGATCCTGGCGGGCCTGAGTTCTGTAGTGTAACGGCAGCGGCCACAAAAAAGGGCGGCCAAAGCCACCCTTTTTATACTTGCTGCGACGGATTAATCGAGCGTTAACGTTGCAAGAGACGTACGCCTTGCGCAACGCGCGATTCGCCGGCCTTAGTGCAGGCCCTGAATGTAGCTGGACACTGCGGCGATGTCTTCGTCGCTCAGCTTTTTGGCAATGCTTTGCATTGGTTTGGTGTCGCCATCGTTGGTGCGTCCACCGTCTTCCTTGCGGAAATCGGTCAATTGCTTGGCGATGTATTGAGCGTGCTGACCACCCAGGTGCGGGAAGCCGGCGGCTGCGTTGCCTGCGCCATTTGGCGAATGGCACCCGGTGCAGGATGGCAGGCCCTTGGCCAGATCGCCGCCGCGGAACAGATTCTCACCGCGCTTGACCAGTTTTTCATCGGCGGCGCCCACGCTGCCTTTCTGGCTGGCGAAGTAGGCGGCCATGTCGGCCAGATCCTGATCGCTCATGTTGGTCAGCAGGCCGGTCATTTCCAGAACAGTGCGCTTGCCCGACTTGATGTCGTGCAACTGCTTGGTCAGGTAGCGCTCACCCTGGCCCGCCAGTTTCGGAAAGTTCGGCGCCATGCTGTTGCCATCCGGGCCATGGCAGGCCCCGCATACGGCGGCTTTTGCCTGGCCGGCTTTTGCATCGCCCGGCTGTACTGCCTCACCTGCAGCATTGGCCATGCCGGAGATGCCCACGGTCAACAGCAGACTCACGATCAATTTCTTCATCAGCTAATCCAACTACGGCTAAGGGTTAAGAGTTATGGACCGGGTTTACTCGCTCATCCACTGGATGATGGCTTGGTAATCCTCGGCACTGCAGTCCATGCACAAACCACGCGGCGGCATCGCCTTGAAACCCTGGGTCACGTGTTGCACCAGCGTCTCCATACCTTTCGCCAACCTCGGCGTCCAAGCTTCCTGATCGCCCTTGCGGGGCGCCATGGGTAGTTGGCCGGAATGACAGGCACCACAAACACGGTTGTACACAGCTTCCGGATCCTGTGTAGCCTGAGCGCTGTAAAGCGGTATCAGGACACCGGCAGCTAGCAGCCATTTCGTCATAAAACGACCTTTTCAGGGTTGAGAGCGTTCTGCGTTCTAATGCGCAATCAA
>NZ_RCNW01000020.1:0-3662 GCF_004307605.1 Pseudomonas sp. Sample_24 | reverse complement strand
CGCACACAGCTGTTGAACTTCTTCAAGCTAGACGATGAACGCCGTCTGGTCGACCTGCCGGGCTACGGTTATGCAAAAGTACCGATCCCGCTCAAGCAACATTGGCAGCGTCACCTGGAAGCCTATCTGGGCGGTCGCGAGAGTTTGAAAGGTTTGATTCTGATGATGGACATCCGTCATCCAATGACCGATTTCGACCTGCTCATGCTCGACTGGGCCGTAGCCGCTGGCATGCCGATGCACATTTTGCTGACCAAAGCCGACAAGCTGACCTACGGCGCCGCCAAGAACACACTGCTGAAAGTGCAGTCGGAAATCCGCAAGGGCTGGGGTGATCTGGTGACTATTCAGCTCTTTTCGGCGCCAAAACGCCTGGGTCTGGAAGAGGCCTACACGGTATTGGCAGGCTGGATGGAGCTGGCGGACAAGGGTGCCGAGGCCGAGGCCCAGTAAGCGTCGAAAACTGCCTGTGGCGCGCTCAGGCAGTTTTCTACGGGCAAAAAAAACCCCGGACTTCTATGGGGAGGGGGAAGTTCCGGGGTTCAAGTTCTAGACCGCTAGGGCGGGGTCCAGATATCTGCCAACACTTAACACAACATAGGAGCATCGAAGGGCTTCACCAGCCATTCAGTAACTCTGAGTGGCATTTCTCCAGATTAGTTCAGATTTTTTTCAAATGCTTTGGAATAACCCCGAGCATTTTCCGGACTAAGCGCTCTTCGAACCGCCCGCCGCGGCACTATGCCGCAGCAGGCGTGGCTCTTTTTTCATTGGCTCAATGCGCCTCATCCCAGTTATTACCTACGCCGACTTCCACCAGCAATGGAACATTGAGCTGCGCGGCACCACTCATGTGCTTACGAATGTCAGAGCTGACCTGATCGACCAGGTCTTCACGTACTTCAAGAACCAATTCATCGTGCACTTGCAGAATGACTTTGGCGTCGAGGCCGGACGAAGCCAGCCATTCGTCCACGGCCACCATGGCTTTCTTGATGATGTCCGCCGCCGTACCTTGCATCGGTGCGTTGATTGCCGTGCGTTCGGCGGCGGCGCGTTCCTGTGGTTTATTGGAGTTGATCTCGGGCAGGTACAAGCGTCGTCCGAAGAACGTCTCCACATAACCTTGCTCCGCCGCCTGAGCACGGGTGCGGTCCATGTATTGGCGAACACCCGGGTAACGGGCGAAGTACGTATCGATGTACGCCTTGGCAGTCTTGGTATCGACGCCAATGTCTTTACCGAGTTTCTGCGCACCCATGCCGTAGATCAGGCCAAAGTTGATCGCCTTGGCGCTGCGACGCTGATCGGAAGTCACGTCAGCAAGCTCGACCTTGAAAACTTCGGCGGCAGTGGCGGTGTGCACGTCCAGATTGTGGCGGAAAGCGTTTTTCAAGCCTTCGTCGCCCGAGAGGTGGGCCATGATCCGCAATTCGATCTGCGAATAGTCCGCCGCCAGCAATTTGTAGCCGGTCGGCGCCACGAACGCCTGGCGGATGCGCCGTCCTTCAGCGGTGCGCACCGGGATGTTCTGCAGGTTCGGATCGCTGGAAGACAAGCGCCCTGTAGACGCCACCGCCTGATGATACGAGGTGTGAATCCGCCCGGTACGAGGGTTGATCTGCTCCGGCAGGCGGTCGGTGTAGGTGCTTTTCAGCTTGCTCATGGAACGATATTCCATCAGCACTTTAGGCAACCGGTAATCGTCCTCGGCCAGTTTCGCCAGCACTTCTTCAGCGGTGGACGGCTGACCCTTGGCGGTTTTCTTCAGCACCGGCAGTCCGAGTTTTTCGTAGAGAATCACCCCCAGCTGCTTCGGCGAACCCAGGTTGAATTCTTCGCCGGCAATCTCAAAGGCTTCGCGCTCCAGCGCGACCATCTTGTCGCCCAGTTCGATGCTCTGCACGCCAAGCAGCGCAGCGTCGACGAACGCGCCTTGGCGTTCGATGCGCGCCAGCACCGGTACCAGCGGGATTTCGATGTCGGTCAGCACGCTGGCCAGGCTCGGGATCGCCGTGAGCTTCTCGAACAGCGCCTGATGCAGACGCAACGTGATGTCGGCGTCTTCGGCTGCATACGGGCCGGCCTGTTCCAGAGCGATCTGGTCGAACGTCAGTTGTTTCGCGCCTTTGCCGGCAATGTCCTGGAAGCTCACGGTGGTGTGACCCAGGTACTTCAGGGCCAGGCTGTCCATGTCATGGCGGGTGGCCGTGGAATTAAGCACGTAGGACTCGAGCATGGTATCGAAGGCAATGCCGCGCACGGTGATGCCATTGGCCTGATCGCCGCCGATGGCGCAATTGGCCAGGATGTTCATGTCGAACTTGGCGTGCTGGCCGACCTTGAGTTTGTTCGGGTCTTCCAGAATCGGCTTGAGCGCACGCAGGACGGTATCGCGATCCAGTTGCTCGGGCACGCCGATGTAGGAGTGGGTCAGCGGGATGTAAGCCGCTTCGTTAGGCTGTACCGCGAACGACAGGCCAACCAGTTGCGCCTGTTGCGCATCGATACCGGTGGTTTCGGTGTCGAACGCGAACAATTTGGCATTGTTCAGTTTCTCCAGCCAGACATCGAAACGCGCCTGATCGAGGATGGTTTCATAAGCGGCTTCGGCGACGGGGGCCGGTGCTTCGACTTCGGGTGCGCTGAACAGATCAGCGACTGGCGCAGGCTCGTCGGCGGCACTGCTCAGTTCGAGTCTTTTGGCGTCGCGATCGAGGTCATTCAACCAACTTTTGAATTCCAGCAGGGTATACAGCTCGTAGAGTTTGTCTGGATCTTCCGCGCCCATTTTCAGGTCATCAAGGCCGATGTCCAGCGGCACGTCGACCTTGATGGTCGCCAGTTGATAGGACAAAAATGCCATCTCCTTGTGCTCTTCGAGCTTGGCCGGCAGGGTCTTGGCACCGCGAATCGGCAGGGTCGGCACGATGTCGAGCTGCGCGTAGAGCTCGGTCAGGCCACCGTTGACGCCGACCAGCAGGCCGGAAGCGGTCTTCGGACCGATGCCCGGAACGCCCGGAATGTTGTCGGACGAATCGCCCATGAGCGCCAGGTAATCGATGATCTGCTCGGGAGCGACGCCGAATTTCTCCTTCACGCCCTCCACGTCCATGCTGCTACCGGTCATGGTATTGACCAAGGTAATGTGGCCGTCGACCAGTTGCGCCATGTCCTTGTCGCCGGTGGAAATGATCACCGGGCGATCTGCCGCGGCGCTGCTGCGGGCCAGCGTGCCGATCACGTCATCGGCCTCGACGCCTTCGACGCACAACAGCGGGAAGCCCAGGGCGATCACGCTCTGGTGTAGCGGCTCGATCTGTACGCGCATGTCATCGGGCATGCTCGGGCGGTTGGCCTTGTACTCAGCGTACATGTCATCGCGAAAAGTCCCACCCTTGGCGTCGAACACCACGGCGAACGGACTGTCCGGGTACTGCTTGCGCAGGCTCTTGAGCATGTTCAACACGCCCTTGACCGCACCGGTCGGCAGGCCTTTGGACGTGGTCAGCGGTGGCAGCGCGTGAAAGGCGCGGTACAGGTAAGAAGAACCGTCCACCAGGACGAGGGGGGCTTGGCTCATGAGCAGGATCAACCTTTTCGGCGGGTCCGGCGCTAGAATAGCGGGACCGTTGACGACAAAGGGACAAGGTTATCATGCG
>NZ_RCNW01000059.1:0-941 GCF_004307605.1 Pseudomonas sp. Sample_24 | reverse complement strand
ACCTCTTCACAGTCTTTACGCTTGTGCGAGACATAAACCTGAGAGGCAGGATCGCTGCCGACCAGGATCACCGCGAGGCCCGGCGTGCGCAGGCCTTGCTGGCGACGCTCGGTGACACGTTGGGCGATCTGCTGGCGCAGGCTGGCGGCGATCGATTTGCCGTCGATTAGTTGTGCAGTCATTGCGCGTGATTAACCATCGAGAGGGGAAAAAAAGAGAACGCATTCTCGCATGTCATGCGGTGAGGGCAAAGGCGCTTGGTCTGCAAATTCCTCTAACCCCTTTAATTAAATGAATTTTTTTTAAAAAGGATTTGACGACCTTTAGGGCGCTCTATACTATTCGTCGCACTTGTCGGGCACAGCCTAGCACTGGTTGAGAAGGCCGAGCGGAATCAAGGTTCTGCAAGGCTGAAAAGCACTTAGTTTGTAGTCCTTCAAGGGTACAGCTAACAAGGCGCCCGTAGCTCAGCTGGATAGAGCATCCGCCTTCTAAGCGGATGGTCGCAGGTTCGAGTCCTGCCGGGTGCGCCATTAGGCAGCTTTGGCACAAGTAGCGCAATATGGTGGGCGTAGCTCAGTTGGTAGAGCACGGGATTGTGACTCCCGTTGTCGTGGGTTCGATCCCCATCGTCCACCCCATATTTCGAAAGGCGCCAGATTTAACGGTCTGGCGCCTTTGCTTTAAAAGCTTCATCCGCGGATGTGGTGGAATTGGTAGACACACTGGATTTAGGTTCCAGCGCCGCGAGGCGTAAGAGTTCGAGTCTCTTCATCCGCACCAAATAAAGCTTCGATCATGTCGATTGGCAGGATTGAAGTTCAGCAAAGAAGTTGTTTGGCTTCTTTGTTACGCAATATGGTGGGCGTAGCTCAGTTGGTAGAGCACGGGATTGTGACTCCCGTTGTCGTGGGTTCGATCCCCATCGTCCACCCCATATT
>NZ_RCNW01000382.1:4457-5876 GCF_004307605.1 Pseudomonas sp. Sample_24 | reverse complement strand
CACTGTTGTTGTCCACCGCTGCGGCGATCATGGTGACCCGTGCTTCCGGTTCGGAGGACATGGGTAAACAGATCAATCGTCAGATGTTCGCATCGCCCAAGGCGCTGGCCGTATCGGCAGGCTTGATGGCGGTGATGGGGCTGGTGCCCGGCATGCCGCACTTTTCCTTCCTGACCATGGCTGCCCTGGCGGCGGGTGGTGCCTACCTGTTCTGGCGCAAGCAGAACCAGGTCAAGGTCCAGGCGTTGCAGGAGGTCAAGCGTCAGCAGGAATTGCTGCCATCGCCAGCGCGCGCGCAGGAAACCAAGGAGTTGGGCTGGGATGACGTGACGCCGATCGACATGATCGGCCTGGAAGTCGGCTACCGCCTGATTCCATTGGTGGATCGCAATCAGGGTGGTCAATTGCTGGCGCGGATCAAGGGCGTGCGCAAGAAGTTGTCACAGGACCTGGGCTTCCTGATGCCGACCGTGCACATCCGCGACAACCTCGACCTGGCACCAAGTGCCTACCGCCTGACCTTGATGGGGGTGATCCTGGCCGAGGCGGAGATTTACCCGGATCGCGAACTGGCGATCAACCCGGGGCAGGTATACGGCACGCTCAACGGCATTACCGCCAAAGATCCGGCTTTCGGTCTGGAAGCGGTCTGGATCGAAATCAGTCAACGTGCCCAGGCACAATCCCTTGGCTATACAGTGGTCGATGCCAGTACAGTAGTGGCCACTCACTTGAACCAGATTCTGTACAAGCATTCCAGTGAGCTGATCGGGCACGAGGAAGTGCAGCAACTGATGCAGTTGCTGGCGAAAAACTCGCCGAAACTGGCCGAAGAATTGGTGCCGGGTGTGTTGTCGCTGTCTCAACTGCTCAAGGTTCTGCAAGCGCTGCTGGCAGAGCAGGTGCCGGTGCGTGACATTCGAAGCATAGCCGAAGCCATCGCCAACAATGCTTCCAAGAGTCAAGATACCGCCGCCCTGGTGGCTGCGGTGCGTGTCGGCGTTAGCCGCGCAATCGTGCAAAGCATTGTAGGCACTGACTCCGAGCTGCCAGTGATCACGCTGGAGCCAAGGTTGGAACAAATATTGCTCAATAGTCTGCAGAAGGCAGGACAAGGCTCGGAAGAGGGCGTTCTGCTGGAGCCAAGCATGGCTGAAAAGCTGCAACGCTCGCTGATCGATGCGGCGCAGCGCCAGGAGATGCAAGGTCAACCGGTGATTCTGCTGGTGGCCGGTCCGGTTCGCGCGATGCTCTCGCGATTTGGCCGGCTGGCAGTCCCGGGTTTGCACGTGTTGGCTTATCAGGAAATCCCTGACAACAAGCAAGTGACCATCGTTGCGACAGTAGGGCCCAACGGCTGAGGTAGTGGTTTATGCAAGTTAAGCGTTTTTTCGCCGCCGATATGCGTCAGGCCATGAA
>NZ_RCNW01000382.1:0-4357 GCF_004307605.1 Pseudomonas sp. Sample_24 | reverse complement strand
AGTGGTTTATGCAAGTTAAGCGTTTTTTCGCCGCCGATATGCGTCAGGCCATGAAACTGGTTCGTGATGAGCTGGGCGCTGAAGCGGCCATCATTGGCAACCGCCGCATCGCCGGTGGTGTCGAGCTCACGGCTGCCCTGGATTACAAACTGTCGGCGCTGGCGCCACGCGTGCCGAACATGGAACTCGAAGACGAGCTGCGCAAGACACAGTCGCGCATCGTCACCGCCCAGGCCGAGCTGAGCCTGCGCAGCGACGGCGAAAGCGACAATGCCACCAATCGCCAGTTGTTCGCCGGGTTGCCCCTCACCGCCGCCGAGCCACTGATCGAGCCGACCTACGCCGAGCCTCGGCGTCCTGCGCCAGCGCCTGCTGCGGCGCCCGCGGTGGACTCCCGGGTATTTGACTCGATGCGTTTTGAGCTCAACAGCCTGCGCGAACTGATGGAAGTGCAGCTGGGCTCCCTGGCATGGAATCAGCTGCAAGGCAGCAGCCCGGGCCAGGCCAACCTCTGGCGCCGTCTGCAACGTATCGGTTTGTCCGGGCCGTTGTCCCGCGACTTGCTGGCACTGATCACCGATATTCAAGAACCCCGCCAAGCCTGGCGCATGTTGCTGGCGCATCTGGCGCGGATGATTGCCACGCCGGAAATCGAGCCGCTGGAAGAGGGCGGTGTGATTGCCATGGTCGGCCCTGCCGGCATGGGCAAGACCACCACCCTGGCCAAGCTGGCTGCCCGTTATGTGCTCAAGTATGGCGCGCAGAACATCGCGCTGGTGAGCATGGACAGCTACCGTATCGGTGCCCAGGAACAGCTCAAGACCCTCGGCCGGATTCTCAATGTGTCGGTGACCCACGTCGATCCGGGGCAATCGCTGGTGCAGGCGCTGGAACCTTTGCTGCGCAAGCGCGTGGTGCTGATCGATACCGCCGGCCTTCAAGCCAGCGATCCGGCATTGCGCATGCAGCTCGAAAGCCTGGCCGGTCGTGGCATCAAATCGAAAAATTATCTGGTTCTGGCAACCACCAGCCAGAAACAGGTTCTAACCGCCGCTTATCACAGTTACAAGCGTTGCGGGCTCGCTGGCTGCATCCTGACTAAACTGGATGAAACGGCCAGTCTGGGCGAGGTGTTGAGCCTGGCCATCAGCCATGAGTTGCCGGTAGCCTACCTGACTGATGGCCCGCGGATTCCGGATGATTTGCATCTGCCGCGCCGTCATCAACTGGTCAGCCGTGCCGTGAGCGTGCAAATGCAGGAAGAACCCAGCGAAGAAGCCATGGCTGACATGTTCGCTGATATCTACCACAGCCCCACCAAGCAGGTAGGCTGAGGTAACAATGAATAGTTTTTGTACCTACATCGATGGTCTGCCATGCATTGTTCCGATTGTGAACGCGCAGCCAGTAATGTGGCCTCCGTCTATGCAAGACAAGGTAAAGAAATAACATGGGCAGCATGCATCCCGTACAGGTGATCGCGGTGACCGGCGGCAAAGGTGGCGTCGGGAAAACTAACGTGTCAGTGAACTTGTCCCTGGCTTTGGCTGAACTTGGCCGGCGCGTCATGTTGCTGGACGCCGACCTGGGGCTGGCGAACGTCGACGTTCTGCTGGGGCTGACACCCAAACGTACCCTGGCCGACGTGATCGAAGGTCGCTGCGAGCTGCGCGATGTCCTGTTGCAGGGCCCCGGCGGCATCCGCATCGTTCCCGCCGCGTCCGGCACCCAGAGCATGGTTCACTTGAGCCCGGCGCAGCACGCCGGCCTGATCCAGGCCTTCAGCGATATCGGCGACAACCTCGACGTACTGGTGATCGACACCGCTGCGGGGATTGGTGACTCGGTGGTCAGTTTTGTCCGTGCCGCCCAGGAAGTGTTGCTGGTGGTCTGCGACGAGCCGACCTCCATTACCGACGCCTACGCCCTGATCAAACTGCTCAACCGTGACTACGGCATGAACCGTTTCCGCGTGCTGGCCAACATGGCCCAGAGCCCGCAGGAAGGGCGCAATCTGTTCGCCAAGTTGACCAAGGTCACGGATCGTTTCCTCGACGTCGCCCTGCAATACGTCGGCGCCGTGCCTTATGACGAAAGCGTGCGCAAGGCCGTGCAAAAACAGCGTGCCGTCTACGAAGCATTCCCGCGCTCCAAGTGCTCGCTGGCGTTCAAGGCAATCGCGCAGAAGGTCGACACCTGGCCGTTGCCCGCCAACCCGCGTGGGCATCTGGAGTTCTTCGTCGAACGCCTCGTGCAACAAACGGCAGGACCCGTGCTATGACAGCCAGCGGCTACAACCTCTACAAGAAATCGGCACGCGATGCGCAGTACGAGCTGATCGAGCGTTACGCGCCGCTGGTCAAACGCATTGCCTATCACTTGCTGGCGCGTCTGCCGGCCAGTGTCCAGGTCGAAGACTTGATCCAGGCCGGGATGATCGGCCTGCTGGAAGTCTCGACCAAATACGACGCCAGCAAAGGCGCGAGTTTCGAGACGTACGCGGGCATCCGCATCCGCGGCGCCATGCTCGATGAAGTGCGCAAGGGTGACTGGGCGCCACGCTCGGTCCACCGCAATACCCGCATGGTCAGCGACGCCATCCGCTCGATTGAAGCGAAAACCGGCCGTGACGCTAAAGATCACGAAGTTGCGGCCGAACTCCAATTGAGTCTCGACGATTATTACGGGATTTTGAACGACACCCTGGGCAGCCGGTTATTCAGTTTCGACGATCTGTTGCAGGACGGCGAACACGAAGGGCTGCACGAGGATGGCGCGAGTGCTCATCTCGAGCCGTCACGCGATCTGGAAGATGAACGCTTCCAGGCGGCGCTGGCGGACGCGATTGCCAATTTGCCGGAGCGTGAGCGACTGGTGTTGGCGCTGTACTACGACGAAGAGTTGAATCTCAAGGAAATCGGTGAGGTCCTGGGGGTCAGCGAATCTCGGGTCAGCCAGTTACATAGCCAGTGCGCGGCCCGTTTAAGGGGGCGTTTGGGAGAGTGGCGAGCGCGCTGAAGGCAGTGTGGGGGCACTGCGACGTGGCTGGTGGGGTGATGAACCGCGCCGGGCTCGCTTCGTTGTACTCCAGACAGTCATCGAGTGCTTTGCCAGATTGATTGAAATGGCGCGTCCAGGTGCTGGGCGCGTTTTAGTCTGCTTGGAGGTCGAATTGGACAAGAACATGAAAATCCTCATCGTTGATGACTTCTCAACGATGCGGCGGATCATAAAAAACCTGTTGCGTGACCTTGGGTTCACCAACACGGTCGAGGCCGACGATGGCACTACCGCCATTCCGGTCCTCAACAGCGGGAGCATCGACTTTCTGGTGACCGACTGGAACATGCCTGGCATGACCGGTATCGATCTGCTGCGCCACGTGCGTGCCGATGAAAAGCTCAAGCACCTGCCGGTGTTGATGGTGACCGCTGAAGCCAAGCGCGAGCAGATCATCGAAGCGGCCCAGGCCGGTGTAAACGGCTATGTGGTCAAACCCTTCACGGCCCAGGCGTTGAAAGAAAAAATCGAGAAGATTTTCGAACGCATCGGTTGAACTGCGCCACGGGGGAGCTATGGGGCATAACGAATCTTCGCAGGGCGATTTTGAATCGACCCTGAAAAAACACGCCGTCGAACTGGTCGCGAGCCTTGAAAAGGGCAGGTTTGGCGATGCTGTGCAATTGATCCATGAGCTCAACCAGACCCGTGACCGCGGCCTGTATCAGGAAGTGGGCAAGCTCACGCGCGAGCTGCATAGCGCGATCGTCAATTTTCAGATTGACCCGCACATGCCGCAAGCCGAAGAGGTGTCACAGATCACCGACGCCACCGAGCGTCTGGGTTATGTGGTCAAGCTGACCGAGGCCGCAGCCAACCGCACCATGGACCTGGTGGAAAACGCCACGCCGCTGGTCAACAGCCTGGCTGACGAAGCCCAGGCCTTGAGCACGGATTGGGGACGGTTCATGCGTCGCGAAGTCGGGGCTGAAGAGTTCCGCGAACTGGCCCGGCGAGTCGACGGGTTCCTGACGCGCAGCAGCACAGACAACCGTGCCGTGTCGGGCAACCTCAACGATATTCTGCTGGCCCAGGATTATCAGGACCTCACGGGTCAAGTCATCAAGCGTGTGACCCAACTGGTCACCGAAGTCGAGAGCAACCTGCTCAAGCTCGTGCTCATGGCCAGTCAGGTTGACCGTTTTGCGGGCATCGAGCATGACCGTGAAGCAATGCTTGCAGAAAAAGATCCACAAAAACATCTCTCTCAGGGTGAAGGTCCGCAGATTCATGCCGATAAAAGAGAAGACGTTGTGTCCGGTCAGGACGATGTGGACGATTTGTTATCCAGCCTTGG
>NZ_RCNW01000286.1:0-945 GCF_004307605.1 Pseudomonas sp. Sample_24 | reverse complement strand
TGATCCTGGTGATCTACTCGTTCAACGCCTCGAAACTGGTGACGGTGTGGGGCGGTTGGTCGATCAAGTGGTACGTCGGCCTGATGGACAACACGCAACTGATGGGCTCGGTGGTGCGCTCGCTGGAAATCGCCTGCTACACGGCGATTGCAGCCGTCGCACTAGGGACGTTAGCCGCGTTCGTCCTGACCCGCATCACCCACTTCAAGGGTCGCACGCTGTTCGGTGGCCTGGTCACCGCGCCGCTGGTGATGCCTGAAGTGATCACCGGCCTGTCGCTGTTACTGCTGTTCGTGGCCATGGCGCAGATGATCGGCTGGCCGCAGGAACGCGGCATCGTCACCATCTGGATCGCCCACACGACGTTCTGTGCGGCGTACGTGGCGGTGGTGGTGTCGGCGCGCTTGCGTGAGCTGGACCTGTCCATCGAAGAAGCGGCCATGGACCTCGGTGCACGGCCATGGAAGGTGTTCTTCCTGATCACCATCCCGATGATCGCGCCATCGTTGGCGGCCGGCGGCATGATGTCGTTTGCCCTGTCGCTGGATGACCTGGTGTTGGCGAGCTTCGTTTCCGGCCCGGGTTCCACGACCCTGCCGATGGAAGTGTTCTCGGCGGTACGACTGGGCGTGAAGCCGGAGATCAATGCCGTGGCCAGCCTGATTCTGTTGGCCGTGTCGATCGTGACTTTCCTGGTCTGGTTCTTCAGCCGCCGTGCCGAAGAAAACCGCAAGCGGGCGATCCAGCAAGCCATCGAAGAAAGCGCTGCCGATTCGTGGAAACAACCGGACGTGCGTCGCGCACAGGCGCCGGAAGCTGCCTGAAGCGATGCCATGATCGTTCCCACGCTCTGCGTGGGAACGCCTCAACGGACGCTTCGCGTTCGGCTTTTGATGGGACGCAGAGCGTCCCGGGCTGCATTCCCACGCAGAGCGTAGGAACGAT
>NZ_RCNW01000076.1:0-945 GCF_004307605.1 Pseudomonas sp. Sample_24 | reverse complement strand
TCGCCGGTGTCGACCGCATCATGGACATGGCGCGTACCGCACTGAACGTGATCGGCAACGCCCTGGCCGTGCTGGTTATTTCCCGCTGGGAAGGCATGTACGACGATGCCAAGGGCCAGCGCTACTGGAACTCCCTGCCGCACTGGCGCAGCAAAGAGAAGCTGCCGGCCGGCGAAGTTTCCAGCAACTGACACGCGCCCCGTAGGAGCATGGCTTGCCCGCGATGAATGAAAGCGCGGTGCATCTGATACACCGAGGCGTCCCGATCGCGGGCAAGCCTTGCTCCTACACAAGTCAATGACAGCACCAGACAAACCCCGGAGAAATCCGGGGTTTGTCGTTTCCGGCCACCCCGCTATCATTCGCGCATCTTTTGGGGGATTTGACTGATGCTCAATGGCCTGTGGCTTGGCTTTTTCATCGTGGCCGCGATTTCGGCGCTGGCGCAGTGGCTGATCGGCGGCAATGCCGGGATCTTCGCGGCGATGGTGGAAAGCATTTTCGCCATGGCCAAATTGTCGGTCGAAGTGATGGTATTGCTGTTCGGCACCCTCACCCTCTGGCTGGGTTTCCTGCGGATTGCCGAAAAAGCCGGGATTGTCGAGTGGCTGGCCAAAGCCCTCGGCCCGCTGTTTCTGCGCTTGATGCCGGAAGTCCCGCCCGGCCACCCCGCCATCGGCCTCATTACCCTGAACTTCGCCGCCAACGGCCTTGGCCTGGACAACGCCGCTACGCCCATCGGCCTCAAAGCGATGAAAGCCCTGCAGGAACTCAACCCCAGTGACACCATCGCCAGTAATGCTCAAATCCTGTTTCTGGTGCTCAATGCTTCTTCCCTGACCCTGCTGCCGGTGACGATCTTCATGTACCGCGCCCAGCAAGGCGCGCCTGATCCGACGCTGGTGTTCCTGCCGATCCTGCTGGCCACCAGTTGCTCGACCATCG
>NZ_RCNW01000442.1:0-947 GCF_004307605.1 Pseudomonas sp. Sample_24 | reverse complement strand
CGTTCGTACAAGGCTTATCGCGGCATGGGTTCGCTGGGCGCCATGTCCCAGGCTCAAGGTTCCTCCGACCGTTACTTCCAGGACTCCTCGGCAGGCGCCGAGAAACTGGTTCCGGAAGGCATCGAAGGGCGTGTCCCGTACAAGGGCAGCCTGAGCGCCATCATCCACCAACTGATGGGCGGCCTGCGTTCCTCTATGGGTTATACCGGCAGTGCCGACATCGAAGAAATGCGCACCAAGCCTGAGTTCGTGCGGATCACCGGCGCTGGCATGGCCGAGTCCCACGTTCACGACGTGCAGATCACCAAAGAAGCGCCAAACTACCGCGTAGGTTGAGCCTTCAAGCAACAAGTTAAGCAACCGGGGCTGTTTTATTCAGCCCCGAGTTGTTTCTGAATCACGACTGTTTCTGAATGACTTAGACGAGACTGAATCATGGCCCTCGATATTCACGCTCACCGTATCCTGATCCTCGACTTCGGTTCCCAGTACACCCAACTGATCGCCCGTCGCGTGCGTGAAATCGGTGTGTACTGCGAACTGCATCCGTTCGACATGGACGAGGATGCGATCCGCGAATTCGCACCTAAAGGCGTCATCCTCGCTGGCGGCCCCGAGTCGGTCCACGAAGCCAACAGCCCTCGCTGCCCGCAAGCCGTGTTCGACCTGGGCGTGCCGGTCTTCGGTATCTGCTACGGCATGCAGACCATGGCCGAGCAACTGGGCGGCAAGGTTGAAGGTTCCGAGCTGCGTGAGTTCGGTTATGCCCGTGTCGACGTGGTGGGCAAGAGCCGCCTGCTCGACGGCATCGAAGACCACATCGACGCCGATGGCCTGTTCGGCCTCGACGTGTGGATGAGCCACGGTGACAAGGTCACCAGAATGCCGGAAGACTTCCACATCCTGGCCAGCACCCCGAGCTGCCCGATCGCCGGCATGTTCAGCGA
>NZ_RCNW01000349.1:0-5886 GCF_004307605.1 Pseudomonas sp. Sample_24 | reverse complement strand
GTGGTGTAGGTGTAGAACGCCAGGGTGCCGCCCATGGTCAGGCCGACCACGGTCATCAGTTCCTTCGGATGGCGCATCAAGGTGCGCATGGCGCTTTCCTTGGCCTTTTCTTTCTTGGTGAACGATTCGGTTTCTTCCATGCCGCGACGCAGGTAGAGCGCGACCACTGCGCACAGCGCGCCGATGGCGAACGGAATGCGCCAGCCCCAGGCGTACAACTCTTCGGTGGTCAGCAGGTTCTGCAGCACGATCAACACGCCCAGTGCTATGAGCTGACCGGAAATCAGGGTCACGTACTGGAAGCTGGAGAAGAAGCCACGACGCTCCTTGGTTGCCATTTCGCTGAGGTAAGTGGCGGAGGTGCCGTATTCGCCACCCACCGACAGGCCCTGCAGCAACCGGGCGAACACCAGCAGGATCGGCGCACCGATACCGATGGTTTCATAGCCAGGGCTCAGGGCGATCAGCAGCGAGCCGAAGCACATCAGGTAGACGGAGGCCATCAGGGCCTTTTTGCGTCCGACCTTGTCGGCGTACAGGCCCATCAGCCAGCCGCCGATCGGGCGCATCAGGAAGCCCACGGCGAAGATCGCCGCGGTGTTCAGCAATTGTGCAGTGGTGTCGCCTTTGGGGAAGAAGGTCTTGGCGAAGTACAGGGAGAAAGCGGCGTAGACGTACCAGTCATACCATTCGACCATGTTGCCGACGGAGCCACTGAAGATCGATTTGATACGGCTGGAGGTGGTGCGTTGTTTTGTCGACACGGCAGCCGACCCACGGGGCAGGGAACTGGAGTTATCCATTGAAGGATCCTTCGTTTAATTATTTTATGAAGCGCGCGTAAACGCAGGCTGCCGGGGCTATAGCAGGAGCTGTGCCAACGGCGAGAGGGCCGGTTTAGAAGGGGTAGGCAGGTTTTATGAGCGGAAATCCGCTTATGGCGTGCAGGGCGAGAAGCGGATTTCCGCCGAAACAGATCGTTCCTACGCTCCGCGTGGGAATGCAGCCCGGGACGCTCCGCGTCCCAAAAGCCGAACGCGGAGCGTCCGTTGAGGCATTCCCACGCGGAGCGTGGGAACGATCAAAAATGAGGTCCGTCCAGACGCTACAGGAACATCTCTCGGGTCAACCCGTGCCGCTGCATCTTTTCATTGAAGGTCCGGCGCGGCAGTTGCAGTTCTTCAAGCACCGATTTCACATCGCCTTTGTGCCGCATCAGCGCCGCGCGCAGGCACTGCGCTTCAAAAGCCTCCTGTTGCGCTGCCAGTGACTGCCCGGGTTCGACGGCCAACAGCTCCGGCTCATCAAGGCCCAGGACCTGGCGCTCGGCGACGTTAGCCAGTTCGCGCACGTTGCCCGGCCAGTCATGACTCAGCAGATGGCTCAGCTGCGCGCCGCTCAACGGTGGAAATTTGCGTCCCAGGCGTTCGGCAGCGTTCTGCGCGAAGGATTCGAACAGCAACGGTATGTCTTCACGGCGTTCGCGCAAGGGCGGCAGACGCAATTGAGCGACGTTCAACCGATAGGCCAGATCTTCGCGAAAACGACCGGCCCGCGCTTCATCAAGCAGGTCCGGTTTGGTCGCGGCGATGATGCGCAGGTCTACCCGGATACTCTGGTTCGAGCCCAATCGCTCCAGCTTTTGTTCCTGCAACACCCGCAGCAGTTTCACCTGCTGCGCCAGCGGCATGCTTTCGATTTCATCGAGGAACAGCGTGCCGCCGTCGGCGTATTCGAGCTTGCCGATACGCTTGCCTTGTGCCCCGGTGAACGCACCGCTTTCGTGGCCGAACAGTTCGGCTTCGAACAGCTGCTCAGGGATTGCCGCGCAGTTGAGCGCGACAAAGGGTTTGTCGGCCCGTGGGCCGAAGTCGTGCAGGCAGCGGGCAACCAATTCCTTGCCGCTACCGGTTTCACCGCGGATCAACACATTGACCGGCAACGACGCCAGATCCAGTACCTGTCGACGCAAAGTCTGCAAGCCACGGGACACGCCGAGCAGTGTGGCATCGAGCTTGGCGCGGTTGTCCGCCTGCTCATGCAGGGCGCGGTTTTCCAGTACCAGGCGACGCTTGTCCAGCGCCCGGCGCAGGCTGCCGAGCAAGGTTTCCGGGCTGAAAGGTTTCTCGAGAAAGTCATAGGCGCCATCGCGCATGGCGTCGACGGCCATCGGTACATCGCCGTGACCGGTCAGCAGTATCACCGGCAGGTCAGCGTCGCGGCGTTGCACTTCGGCCAGCAATTCCAGGCCGCTCATTCCGGGCATGCGCACGTCACTGAGAATCACCCCGGCATAATGCCTGGGCAGCTGCGCCAGGCACTCTTCGGCGCGGCTGAACAATTGCACGTCAAAACCGGACAGGCTCAGCCATTGCTCGACGGCGCTGCGAATGCTGCTTTCGTCGTCGACCACCATCACAGAATTGAGCATCAGCCTTGGGCCTCCAGGTCGATCGGCAAGGTCAGGGTGAACACCGCGCCATTACCGTGATTATCCGCGGTCAATCGCCCGCCCGCTTCGTGAACGATGGCGAACGAAACGGCCAGCCCGATGCCCAGCCCGTCGCCCACGGGTTTGGTGGTGAAAAACGGATCGAACACCTTGGGCAGATTTTCTTCTGCGATGCCGCTGCCATTGTCGATGACGCTCAGTCGCCACAATTGTTCATCAGCCTGGAGACGGATTTCCAGGCGTTTGCAGGGTTTATCCTGCATCGCATCGAGGGCGTTGCGTAGCAGATTGATCAACACCTGCTCCAGGCGAATCGCATCCCCGCGCACCCATGCCGGACGCGTCATATGCAGCACGGTGCTGACTTGCTCGTCGCGCAAGCGAGTGTCGAGCAATTGCAATGACTGGTCGACCACCGCCGCCAGGTCCAGGCGTTCGCGCAAGCCGCTGGGGCTTTTGCGGGCGAAGGTTTTCAAGTGCCCGGTGAGGGCGGCCATGCGGGTCAGCATGTCGTCCAGCGGTTTGAGCGCCTGGTACGCTTCATCGACGCGGCCATGATCGAGCAGCAGACGCAAAGTAGCCAGTTGCATGCGCTGGGCCGTCAGTGGCTGATTGATTTCATGGGCCAGTGCCGCCGACATCTGACCGAGGGCGGCGAGCTTGGCTGATTGCACCAGGCCTTCCTGGGCGGTGCGCAAATCGCGGGTGCGCTCCTCCACCAGTTGTTCAAGTTCTTCGCGGCTGCGTTGGCGTATCTTCGCCAGGCGCCAGCGCTGGTGGAGAAACAGCAGCAGAAACACCACCGTCAGCCACAACCCGGCAGCGGCAAGCGCGGCGTTGCGGCTGTCCTCGAAGGCCACCTGCGGACGGCGCAGCAAGTGCAACGTCCAGCCTTCGGCGGCGAGCGGCAGCGATTCCCACAGGTAATCGGCACGGCCGTCCGGGCCATTGACCCGTGTCAGCGCACTGTTGTCGTCGAAGTGGCGCAGCACTTGGTAGTCCAGCGGCATCAGCGGTTGCTTGTCGTATTGGCGGGTCGCCTTGAGCTCGGCGTGATCGCTGGCACTGAGTGGCTGTAAATGGCGATAGCGCCATCCCGGTTGATTGGCAATGAAGATGACCCCGCGGGCATCGCTGACCAGCAACGTGTCGCTGCCCTGGCGCCATTCGCGTTCCAGTTCCGGAAACTCCAGTTTCACCACCATGGCGCCGAGAAACTGGCCGTCGTCGTTGGTGACGGCGCTCGACAGGAAGTAACCGGGAATGCCACTGGTCACGCCCACGGCATAAAAACGCCCGGTGCCTTGGGTGCGGGTCTGGCTGAAATAGGGCCGAAAACCATAGTTGTGGCCGACATAACTGCTGGGCAAACGCCAGTTGCTTGCCGCCACGGCCAGCCCCGTACGGTCGAGCAATTCCAGGGTCGAAGAGTCGGCCGCACCGTTGATTCTTTCGAGTTTACGGTTCAGCACATCCTGCTGCTCGGGGCTCACCGGGCCCTTGAGGGCGTCGCGCAATTGCGGGTCCAGCGCCAGCACCGAGGGCAGGGCGCGGTAACGTTCGATCAGCGTATGCAACGATGTGGCATACAGCGCCAATTGCTGATTGGCCCGTGCCGCGTCTTCGATCATTGATTGGCGCACGGTATGGCGCATGGCCAACGTGGCAACGAGGGCGGCGCCGGCGATGATGACGACGGTATAGACCGTCAGGCGCAAGGGGCGAGAAAACTCGAACATGCTGCATTACACACGGGGGAACGGAGGGGGCGCACCATAACATGGCCACGCGATCCCCTGTAGAAGCGAGCCTGCTGGGGGATGTGCGGGCAATAAAAAAGGCGACAGGAGCACAGCTCCGGTCGCCTTTTCCTGCGGGGCAGTCTAAGCGCTTACTGCACTTCCACCGCCAGGCTTTCACTGATCTTTTGCTGCCAGATGGCAGGACCGGTGATGTGTACCGACTCGCCCTTGCTGTCGACCGCAACGGTCACAGGCATGTCTTTTACGTCGAACTCGTAGATCGCTTCCATGCCCAGTTCGGCGAAAGCCACTACGCGGGATTTCTTGATCGCTTGCGCCACCAGGTAAGCCGCGCCGCCGACTGCCATCAGGTAAACGGCTTTGTGGTCCTTGATCGCGTCGATGGCGGTCGGGCCGCGCTCGGATTTGCCGATCATGCCCAGCAGGCCGGTTTGCTCGAGGATCTGACGGGTGAACTTGTCCATCCGCGTTGCGGTGGTCGGGCCAGCCGGGCCAACCACTTCTTCGCGCACCGGATCAACCGGGCCGACGTAATAGATGAAGCGACCTTTCAGATCGACCGGCAGGGTTTCACCTTTGTTCAGCATCTCGACCATGCGCTTGTGCGCAGCATCGCGGCCGGTGAGCATCTTGCCGTTGAGCAGGACGGTTTCGCCCGGCTTCCAGCTCTGCACTTCTTCCGGGGTCAGGGTGTCGAGATTGACGCGACGGGCCGACGGGCCTGCTTCCCAGACGATTTCCGGGTAGGCATCCAGCGGTGGCGCTTCCAGCGAGGCCGGGCCGGAACCGTCGAGCACGAAGTGCGCGTGACGGGTAGCGGCGCAGTTCGGGATCATGCACACCGGCAAGGACGCGGCGTGGGTCGGGTAATCCATGATCTTCACGTCGAGCACGGTGGTCAGGCCACCAAGGCCCTGGGCACCGATGCCCAACTGGTTGACCTTCTCGAACAGCTCCAGGCGCATTTCTTCGATGCGGTTCTGTGGACCACGGGCCTTGAGTTCGTGAATGTCGATGGACTCCATCAACACTTCCTTGGCCATGACGGCGGCTTTCTCGGCGGTGCCGCCGATGCCGATGCCGAGCATGCCTGGTGGGCACCAGCCGGCGCCCATGGTCGGAACGGTCTTGAGCACCCAGTCGACGATCGAGTCGGACGGGTTGAGCATGGCCATTTTCGACTTGTTCTCGGAACCGCCGCCCTTGGCCGCTACGTCCACTTCCACGGTGTTACCCGGGACGATGGAGTAGTGAATTACGGCCGGGGTGTTGTCCTTGGTGTTCTTGCGAGCGCCCGCCGGGTCGGCAAGGATCGAGGCCCGCAGGACGTTTTCCGGCAGGTTGTAGGCGCGACGCACGCCTTCGTTGATCATGTCGTCCAGGCCCATGGTCGCGCCATCCCAGCGCACGTCCATGCCCACGCGGACAAACACGGTAACGATGCCGGTGTCCTGGCAGATCGGACGGTGGCCGGTGGCGCACATGCGCGAGTTGATCAGGATCTGCGCCATCGAATCACGGGCCGCTGGCGATTCTTCGCGCAGGTAGGCTTCGTGCATCGCCTGGATGAAATCCACGGGGTGGTAATAGGAAATGAACTGCAGGGCGTCGGCAACGCTCTGAATCAGGTCGTCTTGCTTGATCACGGTCATGAGTCGCGCTCCTCTAAAA
>NZ_RCNW01000062.1:0-5941 GCF_004307605.1 Pseudomonas sp. Sample_24 | reverse complement strand
GCGCGAGCAGGGGCTGAAGGAGCAACAGGCAGCCCAATGCAAGGGTGCGGCCGGTGCGGTTCATGGGAATCGACTTACCTCTGAAGGGCGCGCGGACCCATCGAGGGGATCCAATAAGCGCGCATTATGAAATAAGCAGGGCCAACCTTACAAAGTCTTTACTCGTTTTTCTGCTGCGCGGGGAATATATCGCCCACTTGCGGGGGATTATTAGCAGATGAGCAGGCAAAAGGGCAGGAGTGCAGGTGAAAGCTGACGCCGGCATTGGCCGGCGTCAGTACGACAATGTTACTTCAACGCAGCAAATGCGCGCTCGGCGGCATCCAGTGTCAGCTTCAATTCGGTTTCGCCGTGGGCGATCGAGGTGAAGCCTGCTTCGAAGGCGCTCGGCGCCAGGTACACGCCACCTTCGAGCATCAGATGGAAGAAGCGGCCGAACAGGGCGGCGTCGCTGGCCATCACGTCATCGAAGGTCACGATGTCGTCGGCGCCGCTGAAGTACAGACCGAACATGCCACCGGCCTGGGTGGTCACGAACGGAATCCCCGCGCCATCGGCGCGCACTTGCAGGCCATCGAGCAGGCGCGTGGTGTAATCGGTCAGCTCGGCGTGGAAGCCCGGGCGGCTGATCAGGCGCAGGGTCGTCAGACCTGCTGCCATCGCCAGCGGGTTACCCGACAGCGTGCCTGCCTGGTAAACCGGGCCGAGCGGAGCAATGCGCGACATGATTTCGCGCTTGCCGCCAAAGCACCCCACGGGCATGCCGCCACCGATGATCTTGCCGAAGGTGGTCAGGTCCGGCGTCACGCCGTAGTAAGCCTGGGCACCCCCGAGGGCGACGCGGAAACCGGTCATCACTTCGTCGAAGATCAGCACTACGCCGTGCTTGTCGCACAGGCTGCGCAGGCCTTCGAGGAAGCCCGGAGCCGGAGGCACGCAGTTCATGTTGCCGGCCACAGGCTCGACGATGATGCACGCCACGTCCTGGCCGACTTCGGCGAGCATGGCCTCAACGGCATCGATGTCGTTGAACGGCAGGGTCAGGGTGTGTTTGGCGAACGCTGCCGGCACACCGGCCGAGCTCGGCACGCCTTGAGTCAATGCGCCGGAACCGGCCTTGACCAGCAGGCTGTCGGAGTGGCCGTGGTAGCAGCCTTCGAATTTGATGATGCTGTCACGACCGGTAAAACCACGGGCCAGACGAATCGCACTCATGGTCGCTTCGGTGCCGGAGCTGACCATGCGCACCATTTCCATCGACGGCACAAGGGAGCAGACCAGATCAGCCATCTGGGTTTCCATCTCGGTCGGCGCGCCATAGGACAAGCCGTGCTCCAGTTGCTTGCGCACTGCGTCGAGCACGTCCGGGTGGCTGTGGCCGAGAATCATCGGCCCCCAGGAACCAACGTAATCGACATAACGCTTGTCGTCTTCATCCGTGACGTAGGCACCTTCGGCGTGTTTGAAGAACAGCGGCGTGCCGCCGACGCTCTTGAACGCGCGAACCGGCGAGTTCACGCCACCGGGAATGTGTTTCTGGGCATTGGCAAACAGGGTTTCGGAACGAGACATGTGTGGACTCTCAAATCAGATTTTCAGTAATTCATTGAATGCGCGGGCGCGGCGAGTCACTTCAGCCGTGCTTGCCGCGCCGAACAGGCCATGCACTACGGCCAGCAGATCAGCCCCGTGGGCCACCAGCGGAGCAGCGTTTTCCAGGGTGATCCCGCCGATCGCGCAGATCGGCAGATGCAGTTGCTTGCGGGCCTGGTCGAGCAGCTCGAGGCTGCAGGTTGGTGCGCCGGGTTTGGTGTTGGAGTTGAAGAAGCGGCCGAAGGCGACGTAACTGGCGCCCTCTTTAGTGGCTTGCTCGGCCAGTTCGATTTGCGCGTGACAGGTCGAGCCGATGATCGCTTTGGAGCCGAGCAATGCGCGGGTCGGCGACAACGGGCCATCGGTCTGGCCCAGATGCACGCCGACGTTCAGGCGAGCGGCCAGTTCGGCATCGTCATTGATGATCAGCCGGGTCTTGTAGCGTTCGCACAGCCTGCGCAAGGCTTCAGCCTCGCGCAGGCGGCGGGCCTCGTCGTTACTCTTGTCGCGGTACTGCAGCAAGGTGACGCCGCCTTCCAGCGCCGCCTCCACGTACTCAAGCAATTTACCGCGCAGAAGATCGCTGTCGGTAATGGCGTACAGGCCACGTAGTTTCATCAGGCAAGCCTCAGCGCAGTACTCATTGAAAGTTACGAACAAAAATCCAGTGGCAAGCGACGCGGCACAAACTGTCCTTTGCCCAACTGCTCGGCATCACGCAGGGTGCGCCATGTGTAGTTAAGCGCGGTCTGTACGGCACTCGCGAGGTTTTCGCCCTGCGCCAGACGACCGGCAAGGGCGCTGGCCAGGGTGCAGCCGGAACCGTGATAACTGCCCGGCAGACGCTGGCAGGTGTAGGTTTCGCGCAGACCGTCGCGGGTGTACAGGCGATTGTGGATTTCAGTTTCGTCGCCATGACCGCCGGTGATCAGCAGGTGTTTGACGAACGGCAGCAATTTCTCAGCGCACTGGTCCGCGGTGCCTTCAGGCAGTTCGGCGAGGATGCGGGCTTCGGGAAGGTTAGGGGTGGCGATGATCGACAGCGGCAGCAGGCGTTCGCGCATGGCGTAGCCGACTTCATCCTTGCCCAGTCGTCCGCCGCCGCCGGCGCGCAACACCGGGTCGCAGACCACTGGCAGGTGCGGGTGCGCTGAAAGCAGTTCGACCACGGTGTCGACCATTTCCAGGGAACCGAGCATGCCCAGTTTGACGGCCGCCACTTCGGAGTCGTTGAGCACGGCATTGGCCTGGGCCAATACCCACTCACGGTCGAGGACGCGGAAATCAGTGACATTGACGGTGTCTTGCACGGTCAGGGCGGTGACGGCCGGAGCCGTATGGCAACCCTGAGCGAGCAGGGCTTCGATATCTGCCTGCAAGCCGGCGCCACCACTTGGGTCGTGGCCGGAGAGACAGAGGACAACGGGGCGAGAGCTGTAGATATTCATGGTGCGCGAGCTTACCACCAAACATCTTTTTTCGGGTGTGGCGACATAATCTGCCGAGAGCGCTTGCTCTCGCTCGGCTGCGCAGCCGTCGTAGTGTTGTGCGATAGGGTGTCGCTGGCAGAATATTTCAGGGCTGCTTCGCAGCCCAGCGGGAGCAAGCTCCCTCGTCACAAATAGGTATCTGACCAAGTCAACAGCTCTATCTCAATAATCTTCGCTGGAACGCCCGTTCTAGAGCCTTTGCAGGAAATATTTCTGTAGTGCTCAAAGGCCATCAGCGGCTATGCTAGAGTGGATCCAAACAAATAACAGGCAACACCGGTTTTACGTCTACTCAAAAGGAATGGGGGGCTTCCTGACAGAACCGGACAGGCCACGCTGGGGCATAAATGCGCTATTTGCTGATGTTGCTGTTGTGTTTGCCCATTTTGGCGAACGCCGTCGAATTCGATGAGTTCACTCAAAGCCTTCCCCTGGGCCAATCCCTGCAAGTGTTTGAAGACGCGGACGGTCAGGCGAGCATTGCCCAGGTGCGCGCGCAAGCGGCGGCCGGCCACTTCCAGCCTCATGACAAAACTACGCTCAATGCCGGTTATTCGCGCTCGGTGTTCTGGCTGAAGATCGACCTGCAATACCGTCCGAGCAACCCGTCGGCGCAACGTACCTGGCTGCTGGAACTGGCCTATCCCCCCCTCGATCACCTCGATCTGTATTTGCCCGATGCTGCCGGCGACTATCAGTTGGTCAGGCAGACGGGCGATGCCTTGCCGTTCTCCACTCGTGAGGTTCGCCAGAACAACTACCTGTTCAACCTGGACTTCACTCCCGGCCAGACGCAAACCGTTTACCTGCGCCTGCAAAGCCAGGGTTCGATCCAGGCGCCGGTCACGTTGTGGTCGAGCACCGCCTACCTCGAAGAGCAGCCTGTGCGACTTTATGTGCTGGGGCTGATTTACGGCGTGTTGCTGGGCATGCTGGTCTACAACCTGTTCATTTACCTCAGCGTGCGTGACACCAGTTACCTCTACTACATCTTCTATATCGCTTCGTTCGGCCTCTATCAGTTGTCGGTGAATGGCGCGGCTGTGCAGTATTTCTGGCCAGACAATCCCTGGTGGGCGAATGCCGCGACGCCGTTTTTCATTGGCTGCGCGGGGTTGTTCGGCAGTCAATTCGCGCGCAGTTTCCTGCAGACAGCCACCCACAGCCGCTGGCTTGACCGCATGCTGCTGGCGTTGGTGGCGTTCAGTGCGCTGGTGGTCGGGTTGTCGCTGATGACCAGTTACGCCCTGGCCCTGCGTCTGGCCACAGCGCTGGCATTGACCTTCACCGTCGTCATCTTCGCCGCAGGAATATTTGCCTGGCTGCGCGGGTTGCGGGTGGCGCGGTACTTCATCATTGCCTGGTCGGCATTTTTGCTCGGCGGTATCGTCAATACGATGATGGTGCTGGGGTATCTGCCGAACGTGTTCCTGACCATGTATTCCAGCCAGATCGGCTCTGCCATCGAGGTGGCGCTTTTGTCCCTGGCCCTGGCAGACCGTATCAACGCCATGCGCGAACAGCAGGCGCAAACCCTGTTAGACGCGGGGCAAAAGCTTGAAGTGCTCAACCAGCAATTGGCTCACAGCAACAAGCTCAAGGACGAATTCCTCGCGACCTTGACCCACGAGTTGCGCACGCCGATGAATGGCGTGATCGGTTCGCTGGAGTTGATGCAAACCGTCGAGATGGACCCGGAGCTGGAGCAGTATCAGCAAACCGCTTCCGGGTCGGCGCGCGAAATGATGCGCATGGTCAACGGCATCCTGACCCTGACCGAGTTGCAGGCCGGCAAGCTCAAGGCGACGCCGTCGACCTTCAGTTTGCGCGGCGTGGTCGAGGCGTTGCGTGTGCAGTTCGAGGGCAATGCGTCGAGCAAGTCGCTGGACTTCAAGGTCGATGTGGCGCCCGGTGTGCCTGATCGTTTGCACGGTGACAGCGCCAAGCTGGCGCAATGCCTGGAATGCCTGCTGGATAACGCCATCAAGTTCACCCGGGTGGGCGGGCTGGCATTGCGGGTATCCGGGAAGACGGTCAAGCCCGAACGGTTGGCGTTGTCGTTTGCGGTGATCGACACCGGTATCGGTTTCACCGATCTGGGTGAGGCGACGATGTACCAGCGTTTTTTCCAGCTCGACGGATCGATGACCCGTGAATACGGTGGTCTCGGGGTCGGCCTGGCGATCTGTCGGCAACTGGTCGAATTGCTTGGCGGTCGACTGACTCACCGTTCGGAGCCGGGGCGTGGCAGTCGCTTCCAGCTCGATGTCGAGTTCGAAGTGCCGGCGACAGAGCGTCCTTCAACACCTGCCAAGGCCCCGGATCTTGCGCGTCTGCGGCTGCCGCAGGACTGCACGGTGCTGTTGGTCGATCACAACAACGTCAATCAACTGGTGATGCGTGGCATGTTGCTCAAGCTCGGATTTCGGGTGCGCACCGCAGACAGCGGCAGCTCCGCGCTGGATTTTCTGCAACGAGAAACCGTTGATGCCGTGTTGCTCGATCATGAGTTGCAGCCGATGGACGGCGTATCTGTCTGCTGCCAGATCCGCGCTTTGCCGGGTTGCTCGCAGTTGCCGGTTTTCCTGATTGCCCAAGGAGTGGATCGCGAGCGTTGCCCGACCGGTGCGTTGATTGATTACCTGAGCAAACCGGTGAAATTCGAAGACTTGCAGGTGGCGCTCTACCGCCGGGTGCTCTGTTCGCAACAGGGCGAAAGCGCCGACAGTTAGGCAGATATGACACTTTTTTCAGCCGGGGGGCGGTGCTTAACTGAAATCCCTTGGCTGACCAAAAGAGCCCTGTCATGAACCTGCATCAGTTCGCCGAAACCCACGAAGTCACCAACCAGCCACCGT
>NZ_RCNW01000094.1:0-957 GCF_004307605.1 Pseudomonas sp. Sample_24 | reverse complement strand
TTCAATAATCGAAGAACACCGTCTCGGCATCGGTGCCCTGCAGAATCACATTCCACTGATACACGCCCGATGCATCCTTCTTCGCCAGCAACGTGCTGCGGCGCTCGGCCGGCACGCACTCCAGCAACGGATCGTCGACGTTGGCCGGTTCACCCTCGAAGTAGATCCGCGTCAGCAGGTGCTTGACCAAGCCACGGGCGAACACCAGAACCACAAGGTGCGGCGCCTGGGTCGTGCCCTTGAGGCCTTCGACCGTGCCCGGCTTGATGGTGGTGAAACGAAAACGCCCTTCGGCATCCACCGGCACCCGGCCGAAACCTTCGAAATTCGGGTCCAGAGGTTTGTCCTGGTCATCTTCGGGGTGGTCGTACTTGCCGGCGGCGTTTGCTTGCCAGACTTCCAGCATGGCGTCGTTGACGACATCGCCGTTGCCATCGACCACTTGCCCGGTGATCGCCACGCGCTCGCCCAGGGTTTGTTCGACGGTCAGGTTTTCGCGGTTCAGCCAGGTCAGGCCGATGTGATAGTACGGCCCTACGGTGTGGGACGTGGTCGCAGTCAGCGTCATCTTATTTCTCCATCGGCGTGGCGTCGCGGCCGCGCAAAACGATGTCCCAGCGATAACCGAGGGCATAGGAAGGGATGGTTTTTTCCAGATCGAACGTGGCGATCAAGCGCTCTTTGGCGCTGGTATCGGGCACGCAGTTGTAGATCGGGTCGTAAGCCAGCAGCGGGTCGCCCGGGAAATACATTTGCGTGACCAGGCGCGTCAGGATGCTCGGCCCGAACAGCGAGAAATGGATGTGCGCCGGGCGCCAGGCGTTGTGATGGTTGCCCCACGGGTACGCGCCGGGCTTGATGGTCTGGAACTGGTACCAGCCATCGGCGTCGGTCACGGTGCGGCCGGTGCCGGTGAAGTTCGGGTCCAGCGGCGCGTCGTGCAGGTCGCGGGCATGG
>NZ_RCNW01000030.1:4654-45746 GCF_004307605.1 Pseudomonas sp. Sample_24 | reverse complement strand
AGTGGATGCAACGCGACCTCGCGGTGTTGTGGCATCCCTGCACCCAGATGAAAGATCACGAACAACTGCCGCTGATCCCGATCAAGCGCGGTGAAGGCGTCTGGCTGGAAGATTTCGAAGGCAAGCGCTACCTCGATGCGGTCAGTTCCTGGTGGGTCAACGTGTTCGGCCACGCCAATCCGCGAATCAACCAGCGGATCAAGGATCAGGTGGATCAGCTGGAGCACGTGATCCTCGCCGGTTTCAGTCATCAGCCGGTGATCGAACTGTCCGAACGCCTGGTAAAGATGACGCCGCAAGGCCTGACCCGGTGTTTCTACGCCGATAACGGGTCGTCCTGTATCGAAGTCGCGCTGAAAATGAGCTTTCACTACTGGCTCAACCGTGGTCAGTCGAACAAGAAACGCTTTGTCACGCTGACCAACAGCTACCACGGCGAAACCATGGCAGCGATGTCGGTCGGCGACGTGCCACTGTTCACTGAAACCTACAAGGCCTTGCTGCTGGACACCATCAAGGTGCCGAGCCCGGATTGCTACCTGCGTCCCGACGGCATGAGCTGGGAGGAACATTCGCGCAACATGTTCGCCGCGATGGAGCAGACCCTGGCCGAGAACCATGACAGCGTCGCTGCCGTGATTGTCGAGCCGCTGATCCAGGGTGCCGGCGGCATGCGCATGTACCACCCGGTGTACCTCAAGTTGCTGCGAGAAGCCTGCGACCGTTATGGCGTGCACCTGATCCACGATGAAATCGCCGTGGGCTTCGGCCGCACTGGAACCATGTTCGCCTGCGAACAGGCCGGCATCCGCCCCGATTTCCTCTGCCTGTCCAAAGCCCTGACCGGCGGCTACCTGCCGCTGGCGGCATGCATCACCACCGACGAGGTCTACAGCGCCTTCTACGACGATTACCCGACCTTGCGGGCCTTCCTGCACTCGCACAGTTACACGGGTAATCCACTGGCCTGCGCGGCGGCGTTGGCGACGCTGGATATCTTCGAAGAAGACAACGTCATCGAGAACAACCAGGCCCTGGCCCAGCGCATGGCCTCCTCCACCGCGCATCTGGCCGATCACCCGAACGTCTCGGAAGTGCGCCAGACCGGCATGGTGCTGGCGATCGAGATGGTCAAGGACAAGGCGAGCAAAGAAGCCTATCCGTGGCAGGAACGCCGGGGCTTGAAAGTGTTCCAGCATGCGCTGGAGCGCGGGGCTTTGCTGCGGCCGTTGGGCAGCGTGGTGTATTTCCTGCCGCCGTACGTGATTACTCCGGATCAGATCGACTTCCTGGCCGAAGTGGCGAGCGAAGGCATCGACATCGCCACTCGCGACAGCGTCAGTGTGGCGGTGCCGGAGAACTTCCACCCTGGCTTCCGTGATCCGGGCTGATTGGCAACGCTCGTTCCCACGCTCTGCGTGGGAATGCAGCCCGGGACGCTCCGCGTCCCAAAAGCGGACGCAGAGCGTCCGGTGAGGCATTCCCACGCAGAGCGTGGGAACGATCAAATTAAAGAGAATCCGCATGAGACTGTCCCGCTTCTTTATCGACGCCCCCCTGAGCATCGGCGAGCACGAACTGCCCGAGGCTCAGGCCCATTACATCAGCCGTGTGCTGCGCATGGCCGAGGGTGATGCGGTGCAATTGTTCGACGGCTCGGGCCATGAGTTTCGCGGCACGCTGACGGAAGTCGGCAAGAAGCGTGTGGTGGTGAGCATCGATGAGAGCTTCACCGGCCAGGTCGAATCGCCATTGCAGATCCACCTCGGCCAGGGCTTGTCCCGGGGCGAGCGCATGGACTGGGCGATTCAGAAAGCCACGGAATTGGGCGTCAGCGAAATCACGCCGATTTTCAGCGATCGCTGCGAAGTCCGGCTCAAGGACGAGCGCGCCGACAAGCGCTTGCAGCACTGGCGCCAGGTGGCGATCAGCGCTTGCGAGCAATGCGGTCGTTCAAGGGTGCCGGTAATTCGTCCACCGCTGTTGCTGGCCGATTGGTTGAAGCACACGGACGCTGAATTGAAGCTGGTACTGCATCCGGTGGCCGAGCCGCTGGTGAGTCATGCCAAACCTTCAAGCCTGGCATTCCTGATCGGCCCTGAGGGTGGGTTGTCCGATGCCGAAGTCGATCAGGCCAAGGCCAGCGGCTTCCATGCCGCCCGCCTCGGCCCACGGGTGCTGCGTACTGAAACCGCGCCGGTAGTTGCGCTGGCAGTAGCCCAGCAACTGTGGGGTGATTTCTAAGCTATTGCACCGGATCACTCACCGGTTTGGCAATGATCGCCTTGAGTTCGCTGGTCATCGGGAATTCAAGGTTCAACCCCTTCGGCGGGATCGGCTGCTCAAACCAGCGTTTATAGATGCCATTGATCTCGCCTGAACTGTACAGATCCGCCAACACACCGTTGACCAGCGCCAGGAACTGCGGATCGTCCTTACGCACCATGCAGCTGTAGATCTCCCGTGACTGCTCTTCCCCGACGACCACCCACTTGTGTGGGTCATGGGCCTTCGCGCGTTCGCCGTAGAGCAGCGCGTCGTCCATGTAGAAGGCCGCCGCCCGTCCCGATTGCAGCATCTGGAAGGCTTCGCCGTGGTCCTTGGCGCTGATCACAAACATGTCGATCTTGTGATCGACGTTGTAGCTTTTCAAGAAGCGCTCATTGGTGGTGCCGGCGGTCGTCACCACGTTCTTGCCGCGCAAGTCGGCGAAGCTCTTGATTCCGCTGTCCCTGGCCGTCAGCAACTGGCCTTTGACGTAGATGAAGCCGTAGGAGAACGCCACTTGTTTCTGCCGCTCGGCGGTCACGCCGGTGGAACCGCACTCCAGGTCAACCGTGCCGTTCTGTACCAGTGGAATGCGGGTTTGCGAGGTCACCAGGTTGTACTTCACCTTCAACTCCGGCAGGGCCAGTTGCTGCTGGATGCGCTCGACGATCTTGCCTGCCAGATCCACCGAGTACCCCATCGGCTTGCCGCTATGATCACCCACATAAGAGAAAGGCACCGAAGCATCGCGATAGCCCAGAGTGATGCTGTTGGCGCTGGCGACCTTGCTCAGGGTGCCGGTCAAAGGCATTTCATTGGCCTGAACCTGACTGCCGAACAACAGGCCAAGCGTACAAGTGAGCAACGTGACTTTTTGCATTGTTATTCTCCGTTGTGGGTATTGGTTTATCGGACGCGTGCCGCGATGACGGTGATTTCCACCAGCACCTGCGGTCGGGCCAGTTCGGCCTGCACGGTGGTGCGACTCGGCGCTTGACCCGGTGACAGCCAGGCCGACCAGACCTCGTTCATCGCGGCGAAATCTTCGGTGATGTTCTTCAGGTAAAGGGTCGCGCTGAGCAGATGGTCCTTGCCGCTCCCCGCCTCGGCCAGCAGCGAGTCGATTTTCGCCAGCACCTCGCGGGTCTGGCTGGCTGCATCAGTGGCATCGCCGGGCACCTGCCCGGAAAGAAACACCAGATCGCCAAAGGTCACGGCGCCGGACAGGCGCGGGTTGCTGTGCAGTCGGGTAATGCTCATAACAGTGTCCTCTTCAGAAGTCAGTATTCAGGCGGCGCGGTGGTTGAAACCCTGCAGGTCGATGGTAGTCCGACGCTCGCCAATCAGTTCACTGAGCAGGCGCCCGCTGCCGCATGCCAGGGTGAAACCCAGCGCGCCGTGGCCAAGGTTGAGCCACAGGTTGCGATACGCGGTCGCACCCAGCAGCGGCACTCCGTTAGGTGTAGCCGGGCGCATGCCGGCCCATTCGACAGCCGCGTCGTAGGCACCGGCATCGGGAAAGGTCTCACGGGCCTGACGCTTGATCAGCGCCAGTCGCTTGGGGTCGAGCGCAGGGTCGAAACCGACGATGTCGACCATCGCCGCCACCCGCAATTGCTCGCCGATACGCGCGTAGACGATCTTGCAGTCGTAGTCAGTGATGCTCACGTCCGGCGCCCGATGACCGACGCCAATTGGCACGGTCAGGCTGTAGCCCTTAAGTGGATACAACGGCAGTTGCAGCCCGGGCAGAGCCAACAATGGGCTGCGGTGGCCGGCGGCGATAACCAGGTGCTCGACCGGCAGCACTTGCTCGCCGAGTTCGATGGCGTTGACGCTGCCGTTGTTGTGGCGAATGCCGGTCACTGTTTGCCCGAGACGGAACTCGCAACGGCCGGAGGCCTGCAACCGGGCAGCCAGTTGCTGGCAGAAACCATGGCAATCGCCGACCTCTTCGTCCGGGGTGTAAATCGCGCCGACGAAGGGGGCATCGGCAAATGCCGGCTCCAGCCGCGTACATTCGGCAGGCGACAACACCTGCTGTTGCAGCGGGTCGGCCAGACCCCGGCACGCATGCTCGAAGCTGCTGTTCTGGCGGAAGGTCACCAGTTTGCCGTTGCGCCGCCACTGAAATCCCGTCAGTCCATCGTCCTCGCGCCAGGACTTCAAAGTGTCCTGGCTGAGCAGCGCCAGGCGCAGCAAGTGTGCGGCGTTCTCACGGTTGACCGAGCGACGGCAGGCGCCGAGGAAAGACGCCATCCAACGCCACTGGGCCGGGTCGAAGCGCGGGCGCAACTTCAGCGGTGAATCGCCGCGCAACATCCAGCCGATGGCCTGCAAAGGCACACCCGCGTCGGCCAGCGGCGCGACATAGCGATAGGAGAGCTGGCCGCCATTGGCGAAGCTGGTTTCACTGCCCAGCGAATCCCGGGCTTCGATCACTGTCACCTCGACGCCGTCGCGCACCAGCGCATAGGCCGTTGCCAGGCCGATCACGCCGCCTCCGATGATGCACACACGCTGAGCCATGTCCGTCCTTAAAGCCGTTGAGAAGACGATGCCAAGGTTAGAGCCAGGTGACAGACGTTGAACAATGCATAAAGATGGCAACCCCATAAACAAAGGTTATGGACTTGCCATGCGCCTGCGCCACATCGAGATTTTCCAGGCAATTCGACAAACCGGCTCGATCAGCGCTGCCGCGCAATTGCTGCACGTTTCGCAGCCGGCGGTGAGCAAAGTGTTGCAGCATGCCGAGCAACAACTGGGCTTCGCGCTGTTCCTGCGCGTACGCGGCAAACTGCAGCCGACGCCGGAAGCATTGGAGTTGGAGCGCGAGGTCGACAAGGTCAGCGAAAGCCTGCAAGGCGTGCGACGTCTGGCCCAGAGCCTGCGCCGCGAGCCTGGTCACAGTCTGCGGATCGGCGCCACGCCGGCGCTGGCCCTTTCATTGTTACCGCCGGCCATTCACGAGTGGACCAGACGCTACCCGGACATTGCCTGCGAACTGTCCAGCGCCCACAGTCGCGAACTGGTGCAGAACCTGTTGATGCGCGAAGTGGATGTAGCCCTGACCCTGCAACGCCCGGATCACCCAGGGCTCAAGGCACAGGCGCTGGCTTCGGGGGTTTTGGTGGCGCTGGCACCGGCGAGTTACTGGCCGGCGATGGAGGCAGGAACGCCGCTGCCGCTGATGGCGCTTGCCGATGCACCCTTGATCGGCCTGTCCAGCGCCGACCCATTGGCTGCCCGGCTCGATAGTTACCTGGAAGCGGTTGATCCACCGCCGCGGATACGCATCGCCGTGCAGACCTATTCACTGGCCCGGGCCATGGTGGAATCAGGTGCCGGTCTGGCGGTGATCGATCCCTTCACCGCCCTCGGCGCCTCACCGGGCACCACGACCCTCCGCCCGCTGGCCCCGCCATTGCCGATTACCCTGTATGCCGTGACTCGCGCCAGCGAACCACCGCCGCACACACTTGATGAACTGCTGCAGATCTTCAGTCGCCGTGCCCGGGAGCAATTGGACAACCTGATGCCTGGGCAACCCTGAAGTCTGATCAAGCCCCCTTGGCGCGTTACAGGACGTAGAACAAAATCGCCACAAAGTGCAGCAGACTTCCGGCGATCACGAACAGATGCCAGATCCCGTGGGCATGTCGCAATCGGTGATCGAGGGCGAAAAAGATAATCCCGACGGTGTACAACACGCCGCCCGACGCCAGCCAGGCAAACCCTGCGCTACCCAGTGCAGCCAGCAATGGCTTGACCGCCACCAGCACGATCCAGCCCATCACCGCGTAAATCACGATCGACAGGATCCGCGCTTCGGAACGCGGCTTGATCTCTTGCAGGATGCCGATCAGCGCCAACCCCCAGACAATCCCGAACAGCGTCCAGCCCCACGGTCCACGCAGCGTCACCAGACAGAACGGTGTATAGCTGCCGGCGATCAACAGGTAGATCGAGAAGTGATCGACTTTCTGCATGATCGCTTTCTTGCGCCCGCGCACGCTGTGGTACACGGTCGATGCGCTGTAGAGCGACATCAAGGTAAAACCGTAGATCGCCACGCTGACGATTTTCCATGGGCTGCCGTCCATGCTGGCAATCACCAGCATCCACACCACACCAACCGTTGCCGCCACTGCCCCGACCAAATGCGTCCAGGCGTTCAATCTTTCCCCGTGATACATCGTTTACCCACCTCATCAATCATTGCCGCAACACACAAGGCTCAGGCCTGCAGTCTGAAAGCGCAATATTTCAGAACATAACACCCCCCTGTAGGAGCCGGCTTGCTGGCGATAGGATCTCAAGTTTCACGTTGATCTTCAGGGCCTCATCGCTGGCAAGCCAGCTCCCACAAAGGTCTGCGTGCCCGAACGTAATTAGGCACAATCGAGCGATTCCAAAAAGAGTCCGCCCCATGCTGATCGATGAAGAGTTGACCCTGAAAAAACTCGAGGTGTTCCTGGCCTTCATGCGCACCGGCAACCTCGCCCGGGCCGCCGCCGAGTTGCAGACCAGCAACGTCAGCGTTCACCGCGCGATCCACTCTCTGGAAAGCGCCCTGCGCTGCCCGTTGTTCAAACACGAAGGCCGCAACCTGACACCGCTGGAGAGCGCCTATGTGCTGGAAGAGCGCGCGCAAAAGCTGATTCAGGACGTCGTCGAGAGCGTGCGCCTGACCCGTGAGGCCGCCGGATTTTCTGCCGAGCGCTTCAAGTTGGGTTCGCTGTATTCGTTGACGGTGAAGACCGTGCCGCAACTGATCATGGGCCTTAAGATCCGCCGCAGCGAGCTGAATATCGATCTGATTCTCGGCTCGAATTTCGACCTGTTGTACAAGCTCAAGAATATGGAAGTCGACGCGATCCTGGTATCACTGGACGACAGCATCATCGACCCGGACCTGGAACATATCCCACTGTTCTCTGACGACATCTTCCTGGCCACGCCGGCCGACTCGAAGTTCGCCCAACGGACCGAAGTCGACCTGGCCGAGGTCCGCGACGAAACTTTCATCACACTGACCCAAGGCTTCGCCACCCATCAGGATGGCAAGCGGGTATTCGAGCAGGCGGGGTTCGAGCCAAAGGTGGCGATGCAGGTCAACGACATCTTCACGCTGCTGAGCATGGTCAGCTCAGGCGTGGGTTACGCGTTGCTGCCGGGGAGGATTGCCGCGGTGTACGAGAACCGGGTGAAGCTGATTCCGTTGCAGGAACAATATCGCTTGCAGCAGCACATCGGCGTGGTGTTCCTCAAGGCCAAGGAGCGCGATCCGAATCTGCTGGCGTTGCTGGCGGAGTGTCGGATGTATGCCAATCGCCAGGCTTGAGTGTGGCGAGGGAGCTTGATGATCGTTCCCACGCTCTGCGTGGGAATGCTTCAAGGGACGCTCCGCGTTCCAGCTTTCGAATGGGACGCGGAGCGTCCCGGGCTGCATTCCCACGCAGAGCGCGGGAACGATCAGTTAGCCCACAATCCCGCGAACAATGAAGTACAACAACGAAGGCCCGAGCAGGCAGCCCAGCCCAGTGTGAAAGGTCGCCGTCAACGCCCCATAAGGCACCAACCGCCGATCCGTCGCCGCCAGCCCCGCCGTCACCCCGCTCACAGTGCCGGCCAACCCGCCAAACACCATCGCCGAACGCGGGTTATCCAGGCCCATCCAGCGCGCCGCCACCGGCGTGCCGACCATCACCAGAATCGCCTTGATCAACCCCGTGGCAATCGACAGCGCCATCACATCCGAGGTCGCGCCGATGGCTGCACCGGTCACCGGACCGACGATGTAAGTCACCGCGCCGGCGCCAATGGTGGTCATGCTCACCGCATCGCGATAGCCGAACACCCAGGCCATGCACGCACCGACAATGAACGGCAGCACCGTGCCGAGCAGCAGCGCGATCACCCCGATCAACCCGGCCTTCTTCGCTTCGGTCGCCTGCACTTCGAACGCCGTGGCAACGATGGCGAAATCGCGCAGCATGGCGCCGCCCATCAAGCCGATGCCGGAGAACAGCGTCAGGTCCGCCAGGCCTTTTTGCCCGCCGGTCATGGTGCCACCGACCCAGGCCAGCACCAGGCCGATGACGATGGCAATCGCCGAGCCATGAATGCGCCCGAAAGTCAGGCGTTTGGAGAGAATCACCGATACCCACATGATCACGCCGACGAAGGCGAAGGCAGTGACCAGACCGTTGTGTTCCAGACCTTTCTCGATGAGATCCCACATGTCAGCGACCTCCTGCCGGTGCGCCGACCGAGGTTACATCCGCCGGTTCATCGGGCAACGGTTCACCTTTATGAGTCCGGCTGATCAAGGCAATGGTGCAACCGCAGACCAGCACCGAACCGATCGCCGCCAGCACCGCCACCGGGCCGCCATGCAGTGCCGTGACCACGTTCTGTTGCGCGGCCATCGCCACCACCACCGGAATGTACATCGCGCCCCAGAAGCCGACGCCCATCTCGCAGTCCTTGGTCATGCCGCCACGTTTTTGCATCCACAACCGCGCGCAGATCAGCAGGATCATGGCGATCCCGACCCCGCCGACGTTGGATTTGACGCCCAGCAATACGCCGAGCATGTCACCCATGATCACTCCTGCCAGCGTACAGATCGCGAGCAGCGCCACACCGTAAATAATCATTGTTGTTGTCCTCAAAGTGCATCGTCGGATGTTGTTTTTGTTGTTCGAAGCCTGACTCGCGGATCTAAGGGTGGCGGCTTCCCTCCTCACGCATCAGCGCCTGCAGGGTATCGAGCCGTGCACCGTCGAAGGCAATCACGGTGCCTTGCTCGAATACCCGGCGCGCCAGCCCGGTCAACACCGCACCGGGCGGCAGTTCGATCTGTAGACGCACGCCACGCTCGTAGGCGCTTTGCACAGTGCCGCGCCAATCCACCACGCGGCACATGTTGAAAGCGAGGTCGTCGCGCAGCGCATCAACCTTGATCACCGGCCGCGCGCGACTGCCGCTCAGGTAACCGATCTTCGGGGTTTGCAGTTGCACCTTGGCGAAGGCTTCGGCGAGGGTTTTTGCAGGCATGTCCAACAGCGGGCAATGCGAAGGCACGCTCACCGCCAGACGCTTGGCCAGCCCTGCCCCGCGACTTCTTGCCAGCTCAGCCACTGCCTTCATCGCAGCGTCACTGCCGGCGATTACCACCTGGTTATCGGCGTTGATGTTGGCCAGGTAAACCGGCGTGTCGACGTTGTGCACCTGCGCCAGCAAACCTTCCACGGTGGCCAGGTCCAGACCGATGATCGCGGTCATGCCATAGCCCTGTGGATACGCCCGTTGCATCAGCTCACCGCGCAGGCTGACCAGATGCAACGCATCGCTGAACGCCAGGGCTCCGGCCACCACCGCTGCCGGATAGGCACCGATGGAAAGCCCCGCGACATGATCCGGGTCCATCGCCAACTGCCGTGAAGCCGCCACACCGGCGATCAGCAGGCAAAGCTGCACGGCCCTTGTCGACTGCAATGATTGCGCAGAATCCAGCAGCAAAACATCTTCACCAAGAATGTCGCTCGCCTCGCTCAAGGTTTGCCGAGGCAACCGCTGGAGCATGCCCGGCTGTTGCGCGCCTTGTCCCGGGAACACCAGCAAGCTGCTCATGCTGCTTGCTCCTGCGGGTTCCATGGGTCAATCACCAAGCAGGCTTCGCGGGTGTTTTTCAGTAGCACACGATTCGAAGTGCCGGCCCATTCGCGCAAGGCAACACCACCCGACGGCGTCTGCAATTGCATGTCCACGACACATGGCGCCGTATCGAGCAACGCCAGCAACTCCCGAGCCTGCTCACGCGCCAGAGGTAGTGGCGTACGCAAAATCAGATCCAGATCACTGCCCTGATGCAGCGCTGCAAAGCCGCTGGCCAATTCGAAGCCGGCACTGCCGCTGACGCCCCAGACCCAGCCGCACGCATCAAGCGCAGGGCGCAATTGCGCCAAGGCTTCAAGTGCCGGCAAGTCACGGGCGATATCGACACGGCAGAGTTCCTCGGGCGCTACGCGACGGGTAATAGAAGCCATCGCCATCGACGTCGCATAACGCTGCTCACGCAAACGCCCGCGCACGCCGACCGCAATCCGCTGCGCTGCCGACAGCGCGCGGCGCACCACCACCGGTTGCCCCGAGTTGAGCGACTCGACTGCCCACGCAGGCGCATTCGCAGGCAACTGCGCCGGGGTCATGCCCCAGAGCAGGTCGTGGGCCAGGGGCGCGTTCACCACTGCTCACTCAGCAATTGGCGGACCTTGCTCGAAGCGGCACGATTGGTCGCGCCGAGACGACCGCTGAGGTCGGCGCCCTTGTGCGCAACATCGTCAATCGCTAGCGTCAGGCATTCAGTCACCCGCGCCAGATCCGCCGCCGTCGGCTGTTCGATCTGTTCCACCGCCAAGGTTTCCCACAGCAGGCCGAGGCTGGCATAGCTGTCGATGTCATAGGCCATCGGCGGCACACTGGCAGCCAGGGTTTCCAGCTCTTCGACACTGCGCAAGGTCACCCGCGCGGCCGACGCTTTGCCCATGGCATGCACCATCACACCCGGATCACGCAGGGCGATCAGTCGGTTGGCCTGATACCCGTGGGCCAGGAACGCCCCGGACATCGCCTTGCCCACCAGCAAACCGATCACGGCATGACCGGCGAGGCGTGCACGAGCATAACTGTCCGCGGCAGCTGCCAGCGCCTGATGAATGCCCAGCGCTTCTTCGCGTCGACCATAAGCCTGGCTCGGCACATCGACGATGGCGATCAAGGCACGTTTCTGCGCTTTGTCCTGATCCGCCGTAATCACTTCATCCACAGCCTTGGCCAGACCCCAGCCTTCGAGCAATCCGACCTCGCCATGACGGGCGCGGACAAAACGGTTTGCCGGGTCGGCTACCACGGCGATAAATCGCACCGGTTGCCCGGCGAAAAAACCATCGGCGACTTTCAGCGAGGCCGGCAATCCGTCGACGGGTTTGGCATCGGCGCCCAAGGCCTTGAACCAGTTCAAGCCTCTGAGGGAATACGCACTCATGAACGCTCTCCTTGATACAGTTCGCGAACCACGCAGGGCTCGATTTGCGGCTCGGCATTCAGACGCGCCAGGCGTTGCAGGTACAGATCGGCTTGTTGACTGCGTTGCCGTGTCGGCAGACCCAATTTGAACAAATCACCGATTTGCTGGCGGATCTGCGCCGCATCGTCAGCGACATAACGATCCACCAGGCCGCTGGCGAAGCGTTGCTCGCCACCGGTCAGGCTCCAGATGAACGGACGGTCCCGCGAATCGTATTCCTCCAGCCCGGCTTCTTGCTCGATCACCTGCGGACCGTTCAAGCCAAGTCGTGCTTCCTGCGTCACCAGCAAATAGCTGCACAACCCGGCAGCGATCGACATGCCGCCAAAGCAACCCACGCTGCCCGCCACCACGCCCACGACCGGTTGGTATTGGCGAAGATCGACTATCGCCGCATGAATATCGGCAATCGCCGCCAGGCCGAGGTTGGCTTCCTGCAACCGCACGCCACCGGTTTCCAGCAGCAGCACGGCACGGGTCGGGATGCCTTTGCGGTTATCTTCGGCGGCCAGTTCCAGTGCGCCGGCAATCTTTGCCCCGCCGACTTCGCCAAGGCTGCCACCCTGGAAAGCGCCTTCGATGGCGGCGATCACCACCGGCAAGCCATCGAGGCTGCCTTTGGCGATGACTACGCCGTCATCGGCTTGCGGCACCACGCCCTGACGCGCCAGCCAGGGCGACATGACGCGCTGGAACGGGTCGAGCAATTCACGGAAAGTACCGGCATCGAGCAAGGCTTTCGCCCGTTGCCGGGCACCCAATTCGACGAAGCTGTGCTTGTTGAGCAACGAGGCGCTGTCAGTCATGGCCGATCTCCTCGAAGCCTTGTTCCAGACGCAGGCGTACCACACCGGGGGTTGCGCCGAAATCGTGGATATCAATGTCCATGGCGGCTGGCATCTGGCCCTCGAACATCCGTGCAAACAGATGCTGCCAGCGTTGTTCACTGCCGTTGACCGAGGTCTGCACGGTGATGGTCAACTTGCCGGACTGACCCGGTTCGATCAGTACTTCGAGATCGCCGGAACCGACACAGCCCACCAGCGTGCGACCGCGTGGCGGCTGCCCGGCGGGGAATTCGAAAGATAAGGTTTCCATCAAAAAACTCCCTTTTGCAGGCTGTCGCCCGACTCGATACCGTCGATCAACAGGCAGGCTGCGAGCAGGTCGGCAGCACCGCCGGGCGAGGCATTCAACGCGATAAGTTGTTGGTCGAGCTGGTGCAGCCGGCGCCGTCCGGCGAGGCTGGCACTGCCACCGGCATCGAGTACCGCCTGGGCGCCGATTTGCATGGTGCGCAGGCCCTGTTCGCCGGCGCGGTACAGCACGCAGGTGTCGGCCAGATCGGTCATGATCGCCAGCAGCGCATCGAGCCGAGCGTTCTGTTCGCCATGCCCGTTGGCGCGGCTGCGCTTGAGTTGCGGCAGCGCCCGTTGGATAACTGCCGGAAATCCCAGTTGGGCTTCTTCCCGGGCACCGCGCGCACCGTAGCGTTGCGCGACTTGCGCGCCGTGGCTGAGGGGACGTGGCGCGAAGCGATCATCGAGCAAGGCCAGCCTTGCCGCGCGCAACGCGATGGAACCGGCGGCGGTGGATTCAGGCTCCAGCGCGGCAGCGGCGACCAACAAGCCCAGCGCCCAGATCGCCCCGCGATGAGTGTTCACACCGTTGGTGGTGGTGAGCATCGATTGCTCGCCTTGGCGACCGATCAGGCCGATCGCTTCGCGCAGCGGCAAACCGATCTCGCCGATCTCGACAGCGGCTTCAGCCATTTCCTTGAACGCTGGCCACAAGGCCAGCGCCGAAGCGTGCATAAGCCCGAGGTGCAAATCGGTGTGGGCGCCATTGCCACGACGGTCGACCAATGCCGGTTTCGGCGACAGGTCCGCTTCGTCGATCAGCGCGTCTACCGCCCTATCCGCCAGCCGCTCGGCCAGGCTCAGGTTTTCTGGTTGCAGGTTGAGTGCGTGCATTACCAGCTCCTGAATTTGGCGGGTGGGTTGTAGAGGCCGCCGGACCACTCGACCAGATCGGCCACGCTCTTGGCGGCGAGCAGTTCGCGGGTGGCGTCGGTACGGCGGATGCCGAGGTCTTCGGGCAAGGCGATCAAGCCTTCGCGGCGCATGCGTGCGGTGTCTTTCGGGTTGTGGCGCAGGCCGATGGCAGTGACGCCAGCGACCGCAGCAATCATGGCCTGACGTTCTTCGAGCGAGCGCGCCTTGTACAAATAGGCGATGCCTTCTTCGGTCAACAGGTGGGTTACGTCGTCGCCGTAGATCATGATCGGCGCCAGTGGCATGCCGCTTTTCTTCGCCACTTCAATGGCGTCGAGGGTTTCGACGAAGGTTGGTTTTCCGCCCTCCTGGAAGGTCTCGACCATTTGCACCACCAGTTTCTTGCCACGTTCGAGCAACGGCTCGGCGGCATCGCCGTGGCGCATGTCCAGCCAGGCTGGCGTACCGTGGCGGCGACCCCGCGGGTCGTGACCCATGTTCGGTGCGCCGCCGAAACCGGCCAGCCGTCCACGGGTCACGGTGGAAGAATGGCCATCGCCATCGACCTGCAGCGTGGCACCGATGAACAGGTCCACGGCGTACTGTCCGGCCAATTGGCTGAACATCCGGTTGGAACGCAGCGAGCCGTCGCGTCCGGTGAAGAACACATCGGGCCGGGCGGCGATGTAGTTTTCCATGCCCAGCTCGGTGCCGAAGCAATGCACACTTTCAACCCAGCCGCTTTCAATCGCCGGGATCAGCGTCGGGTGCGGATTGAGCGTCCAGTTGCGGCAGATCTTGCCTTTGAGGCCGAGGGATTCGCCGTAGGTCGGCAGGATCAGCTCGATAGCGGCCGTGTTGAACCCGATGCCGTGATTGAGCGACTGCACGTTGTGTTTTTCGTAGATGCCACGGATCGCCATCATCGCCATCAACACGTGCACAGGCTTGATGTGCCGTGGGTCGCGGGTGAACAGCGGCTCGATGTAGAACGGCTTGTCGGCCACCACCACGAAATCGACCCACGACGCAGGAATGTCCACACGCGGCAAGTCGCTGACGTCGTCCACCAACTGGTTGACCTGGACGATGACGATGCCATCGCTGAAGGCCGCCGGTTCGATCAGCGCCGGAGTGTCTTCGGTACTTGGGCCGGTATAGATGTTGCCGGCACGGTCGGCCATGAAGCCGGCCGAGAGCACGACGTTGGGAATCAGGTCCACCACCAGTCGCGCATAGAGTTCGATGTAAGTATGGATCGCGCCGATTTCCAGCAGGCCGTCTTCGAGCAACTGGCTGATGCGCAGGCTCTGGGTGCCGGCGAAAGAGAAATCGAGCTTGCGGGCGATACCACGTTCGAACAGGTCCAGATGCTCGGAGCGGCCGACGCTGGGCATGATCATGTGCAGTTCGTGGAGCTTGCCCGGATCGACCTTGGCCAGGGAGCGCGAAAGAAAATCCGCCTGCTTCTGGTTGTTGCCCTCCAGTACCACGCGATCGCCCGGCAAGATCAATGCCTCGAGCGCCGCGACGATCTTGTCGGTGGGCAGCACCACCCCATCAGCCAGGGATTTAACCAACTCCAGACGCCGCTGCTTTTCGCTGCGCCGCCGCGTCCATCGCGAGTCGGGGGATATTGTTGTAGTCATGACCACTCCACGGGTTCGCTGTCGTGGGGGTCACATTAGGAGCGTTGGGTGGGGGCATCAATCAAGCAGCGTGGTGGATTGTTACGGTCAAGTTAATGGTTGCCTTCACTGACCCATCGCGGGCAAGCCTGCTCCCACAAGGTTCGCGCCGTACACAAAATTTGTGACCGACACGGTCACTGTGGGAGCGGGCTTGCCCGCGATGGCGTCAGTAAAGTCTCCAAAGTCTTGCGCCATGGAACATCACAGCTCAGCCATCTGCTCCTGCACTCGAATCAAAAGCTGGGAAGTACTTTCCAGCAATTGCGCCAGCAATGCCTCATCTTCATCCATATAGCCTTCGTACTCCGCCAGATTTCGCCGCTCATGACACAAGGCGAAAAGTCGGACCTGAAGCTTGTTCGCATCGGCGGTATGAACCAGACACTGGAAAACCAGGTAGCGCTTGTCGGAGCGATAGCCACTCAACCGCAGGGCAGTCAGCGCAATGGCGTGAGCAGCGTTGTAAGCCAAATCGAATCGACTTGCGAAGGAAAGAGAAAGGGTTTGTGCGTCTTTCAGTCAAGCGATGGCCGAACGCATCAAGCCTTCGCATTCCGTGCGTTCCGGCGGCTCGACCTTCAACCCACCGCTACGTACCAGATTCTCCAGACTCTCGTTGCTGCCCATCCTTGGACTCCACAGGGCTCTCACCCATCAGATTGATCTTGTCCTGTTGCGCTACCCGCACGACGAAGCTGTTTTCAGCCTTTATTTTTGCGGCCCAGTCTTCGGGGGTGTAGAGCGTCGGGTTAAAGGTGCGGCCCAGTTGCTCTTCCAGGGGCAAGAGCCGTTCCATCACTTCACTGTAGTGCAGCCCTTTACCAATCAGCATCAGATCAATGTCACTGGATGCGTTGGCCTGATCCTTGGCGATCGACCCATAGACAAACGCCCAATCGAGCTGATCGGCGAAGGCCTGCAATGCGTCGCGCAAAGGCTGTGCGATACCGAAGGTTTTGCGGGTGATACCCATAAGCTCTGTATAGATCGGGCAATCGGGATTGGCTTGATAGTGAGTCTGGTTGCCCTGTCGGGACATCGTCAGCACCCCCGCCCGTTGCAAACGATCCAGTTCGCGCATGAGGCTGCCTTTGCCCACTTGAGCCCAGCGCACGATCTCGTTGGCGTAAAAGCTTCGGTCGGGTTTGCCGAACAACAGGCCCAGCACTTTTTGCTGAGTGGTCGTGAACAAGGCTTCGCTGAGGGAGAGGTTTTGCACAGTGGACAACCAAAGAGTCCTAAAAAGGGAACGATAGGTCCCTTTTTTGGGACTTTTCATTCTTTTCCAACCCATTGGGTTCTGTATTTGAATATTTGTTCGTAGACACAGTGAGTGAATGCCCAGCCTAATGTCACGACCTAGAGCAATGCCGGAACTCGCTAAGTGGTGAATTGTTACCGTTACCGAAACTAATTCACGTCTTCTCGTATCTTCTTTAGTTTCTGTGCAAATCGATAAGTTGCCGCCGTAGACACCTCCGTCGCGCCACGTATATTTCCACTCGATACAAGCTCAGTTTGGACTGCGGCTACGCTAAATTTTGCATGAGCGCGACTCAGCCTAGGGGTAATTGAATTACCATTACCAAAGCTAGCAACTCTTTCCAATTGATCTAATACACCACGGTATTTGTCACGATGTTCGAAAAAATTATTAATTTTCGGATTTAAATATTTCCCCGAAAAAATATTCGAGAAGGGAGATGTGCGAATAGGCTCTATCCTAGAAAATTTCTTGATAAGATCCATGTTCAATGGATCTTTATCCAGCGCGCTATGTAAATTCACTGATCGCTCATTCGAAAAACGTGCCGGAGCTCTCCATTTTGCAAGTTGAGCGTTCGAATTCGATAGTGGATTATTCAGATTATTTGAGTGTTTTAGATATGAAAATTTATGCCCAGCCGAAAAGGCACTCATATCAGCCAATTTTGCATCTCTTAAAACGTCTACAAAGTCTATGGTTGACATCAAAAACCAACGCATATGGCCTGTTGGGTCAGAGCCATTCACAGGATCCCCCGAACAATAGGCGTAGGGATTAATCCCCCCCTTACCAAACGGACTCAAACTGTCCGGACTATTAAATCGCATCATAATCGGATTGAACGCCCGATATCCGTTACCCAACAAATAGTGTCTGGTGATCGCATCGGGCCGCTCACCATTAAAACCCAACAAGCTGGTTAAACTATTATCCGCGTGACGATGGCCATAAGGTGAATAAGCAATTGCAGGCGAATTCCCACCAACTGTGTGCATCACTGAACGCTGCTGATCAGTGGCCAACAAAGCCGTTTCCAGTGTGTCGCCCAAACTTATCCGCTGTGCCAATAACAGATCATCCTGCTGCAAGATTGAACAGCGAGCTAGGCCATGAATCTCCGTGACCAATCGTCTTTTGCAATAAAAGCGCTGAAGAGTGTCCTGTGTGGCCGAATTCAAGCCAATTAGACAATCCAGCGGATCATAATGATAAGTGCAGAGTACTTCTTTGTTTTGGGAAGGCATTGGCAGGGCTCCTGCTGCTCCTTGCTGATGGCATTGAGTTTCGGCCCTTAAGCTGAAGGTGTCTACTAGTAGAACTGATAGGTAAGCGTTGGCCCGAGGCCTCGACCAAGATTCGGGATGAGCCTGCTCATCACAAGCGGCCTGAACCGATGTTTTTTGTTTAATCATTTGTCTGCAGGAACGGCGTGAGGCTACGCAGTTTGACGTTGTGACCTACAACACCCCCTGAACCCGCTGACTGGTGCGCTTTTGTGCTGATCTTTATCGTTTGGGTGTCGCTGACAACTCAGTGACCGGGCCTGGAAATCCGAGGTGTAGATGACGCAAAAGCGCCTTTCATAACGTATGCTTGCGCACCTTGAATGTGTGCATTCCGTTATGGCGGCTGTGCGTGGGAGACCTTCGGGTCTGCCGGGTTGTTTCCTTCATTTACCCCCGGATTTCCAGCCTGCGTACAGCTGCCACCCTTCGCCTGGAGATCGAATGGTGCAGCTGAAACTCATCAAATGAAGGGTTATGTATTTTCAAAGTAACTCCCAATCCCCCAGAAACCGATCCCGATTCCCAAGCTTCCTTCGAAGACGAAAAACTCAAGGAAGCCGCCGACCGCGCCCTCTCTCATTACTTCCCGTCCCCTCACGAAAAACCGGCCAAGCGTCGAAAATTCCAGCTCTTCACCGTCTCTCCCGATGTCGGCACCGAAGCGCTTCTGGCCAATACCTCCGAAGACCTGCTGTCCATCAGCGCCATTGCGGCCGATCTGGCGGACGTTGTGGAAGGCTCCCGCCGCTCGGTAGCCCTGGCGCTCAGCCGGATGGCCGATGGCGTGCATTTGTTGGTGGAGCAGGCGCTGGATCATCATGAGGCATTGGCTCAGGCCAGGGTTTAGCAGTCAGGTTTTCGGTGGATTGAAGTTCGCGTTCAAGCCCGCTCCCACATTGGACCGAGGTGAACACAGGTTTTGTGAGGAGCTCGGACTAATGTGGGGCTTGCTCGCGAAGGGGCCCTTCAGACGAGCCCGGCACTCACCAACAACTCCTCCAGCGCCAACAAATCCGGCACCTTGGCCACCTGGTCAGCCACTTGCACCGCCGCTTTCTCCAGCGAACACAACGGCACATCCACATAACTCAACTGACTGTCGAGCTTGTACGAACGCGGAATCCCCTGCACCAGCATGGCAATGAATTTCAGCTCGGGCCGGCCTCCCAGGGCATTGAGAATGACGATTCGCGCCCGCTCGCCAATGACGATTTTCTGTCCGCAGACCGACTCGAAGCTGAGCAGCGGAATCTGCCGATTGCGCCACGTTACCCGCCCCAGGTACCAGGGTGGCGTATCCAGGTCGAACGCCGCAGGCTGGTAATCGATCAGCTCGGCCACCGCCACGTTGGGCAAGATCAGGTGACGGTCGGCCAGCGGTAGCAACAGGCCGGTGAGGTTGCTGGTGCGCTGGCTGATCAGCCGCTCAAGCATGGGTTTTGCTCCACAGGGCAATGCTTTCAAGCAATACCGATTCCTGGTACGGCTTGCCAAGATAGTCGTTGACGCCGATGGCCATCGCCCGGTCGCGGTGTTTCTGGCCGGTGCGTGAGGTGATCATGATGATCGGCAGGTGCTGCAAGCGCTCATCGTTGCGGACCTGGGTCGCCACTTCGAAGCCGTCCATGCGCGGCATTTCGATGTCCAGCAGCATCAGGTCGGGCATGTGCTCTTCGAGCAACAGCATGGCGTCGACCCCGTCCTTGGCGGTCAGCACGTTCATGCCGTGACGTTCGAGCAAGCGGCTGGTGACCTTGCGTACCGTGACGGAATCGTCGACCACCATCACCAGCAATGGCCGCTGCGGCTCGGCTTCGCCTTCGTGGCTCGCCGGGCGCTGCGGCACATGGGCCTGCATCGCACGGATCGGCGCCAGCAAGTCCAGAATCAGCACGACCCGGCCATCCCCCAGAATCGTCGCGCCGGAAACGCCCTGCACTGCGGCGAACTGCGGACCAAGGCTTTTCACCACGATCTCGCGGGTGCCGGCCATGGCGTCGACCAGCACGGCAATGCGGCGCTCGTTGCATTGCACCAGCAGCACCGGCAACGGCAGGCTCTGGCCCAATAGTTTTGGCCGGGCATTGGTTTTCAGCAGCTCGCCCAGATAGCACAGCTCGTAGCGTTGCCCGGCATATTCGTAGGTGGGCGGATCGAGGCGGAAATGCCCTTCAAGCTCGTTGGGCAATACGCGGACAATGCCGTCGATGGTGTTCAGCGGGATCGCATACTGATCATCAAGACATTGCACCATCAGCGCCCGATTGACCGACACGGTAAACGGCAGGCGAATGCGGAAATGCACGCCCTGCCCCGGCACGGAATCGATGCTCATGGTGCCGCCCAGTTGCCGCACTTCTTCGTGCACCACGTCCATGCCGACACCCCGTCCGGAGATCTGGGTGATTTTCTCGGCCGTGGAAAACCCCGGTTGCAGGATGAATTGCAGAACGTCACGGTCGCTGATGTCGCTGTCCTGATCGAGCAAGCCGCGCTTGATCGCCTTGCGCCGCACGGCATCCAAAGGCACGCCGGCACCGTCGTCGCGGATATCGAAAATGATGTCGCCGCCCTCGCGCAACAAGTCGAGGGTGATTCGCCCTTGCGCCGGTTTCCCCGCCGCGATCCGCACTTCGGCAGGCTCAAGGCCATGGTCCACGGCATTGCGCAGCATGTGCTCGAGGGGCGCCGCCATGCGTTCGAGCACGTTGCGATCCATCTCGCCTTCGGCGTTGCCGACGATGAACTCGACGTCCTTGCCCAGCTCGCCGGCCACCTGACGGACAATGCGCTTCAAGCGTGGCAGCATCCGTTCGAACGGCACCATGCGCGTGCGCATCAGGCCTTCCTGCAACTCGGTGTTGATGCGCCCCTGCTGTTGCAGCAGGTTCTCCGCATCCTGATTGCGCCGGTCGAGGGTTTCCTTGAGGTCGAGCAAGTCAGAGGCGGATTCGAACAGTGCCCGCGACAGTTGCTGCAACTGCGAGTGACGGTCCATCTCCAGCGGATCGAACTCTTCGTAACCCAGGCGCTCGGCGTCGACTTGCTGGCGGCTGAGAATCCGGCCCTGGGTTTCGGTGTCGAGGCGGCGCAACTGGTCACGCATCCGCTCGATGGTGGTTTCCATTTCGTTCAGCGCCACTTGGGCGTCGCTGACCTGCTGTTCGATGCGGCCGCGGAAGATCGAGGTTTCGCCAGCCAGGTTGACCAGGTCATCGAGCAGCTCCGCCGAGACCTTGACCATGTCTGCACCGGCATCCGCTTGCAGCAACGGCGTCTCGGGTTTTGCCGCCGCGGGCAACGCGGTCGTTGGCGCAGCTTCAGGTTCCGCCGGGTGGCTGAAGTTTTTGATCGCATCGATCAATCGGTCCGCCGGTGGCAGCGGTTCGCCGGCGCGAGTGGCGTCGAGCATTTGTGCCAGCCGGTCATGACTGCGTTGCAGCAGTTCGAACAACGCCCCCGTAGATTTCAGTTCACCGCTCGACAAGCCTTCGTAGAGAAATTCCAGCTCATGGGCCAGGTCGCCAATCGGACCGATTTCGACCATGCGCGCCCCGCCCTTGAGGGTGTGCAGGTCGCGCAGCAGGGTTTCCACTTCCTGACGGCTCGAAGGCTCAGCCTGCCAGCGCAACAGCGCCGCGCCGGAGCTTTCGATGATGTCGAAACCTTCTTCGAGGAAGATGTCCAGCAGTTCGCCATCGTGATGCGCCGAGTCATTGCTGGCTGCCGGTTCGACCATGTCGGCGTTACCGGCATGGCCCAGGCGGAACGCGCGTATCGCCTCGATCAGCTCACTCGGATCGCCCAACGGTTGATGCTGCTGCAATTGCTTCAGCAACTGTGCCATGCGCTCATGACTGTGTTGCAGCAACTGCGCCAGGACGTCGCTGTAGCTGTAGCGACGGTCCACCAACCCCTCGTAAAGGCTTTCCAGCTCATGGGCCAGATCACCGACCGGCTCGACCTCGGCCATCCGTGCGCCGCCCTTGAGCGTATGCAAATCGCGTTGCAGCGACGACAGCGGCGCAGCACTTTGCGGATCGTTCAACCAGCGCTGCAAGGCCTGGTTGGCGCTGTCGAGGATGTCCACCGCTTCTTCGAGGAAGATTGAAACGATCTCGTCTTCCAGATCGTTAGCGCGGTCCCCTGTGGGAGCTGGCTTGCCAGCGATGATCTCGCAGGCGACTTGGTTATCCAGTGAATGCGCGTCATCGTTGACGTCCATCGCTGGCAAGCCAGCTCCCACAGGGTGGAGTGTGTTTTCAAGTTCAGCGGTGACATCACCCAACTCGCGAATGCTCAGGGTGCGGCTGCCGTCACTGCGGATCAGGCCCATGGCCGATGGGTCGAGGCTCTGATCAAGCAAGCCATGCAAGGCACGAATCCGTTCCGGACGCGGGCTGACTTCCTGGCCAGCGGCCAATTCGTCGAGCATGTTGATCAACGCTTCATGGGCACTTTGCGCCTCGTGGAAAAACGCCTCGCTGACAGCCAGGCTGCTTTCTTCCACGGCACCGTAGAGGTCGAGCAAGGCTTCGCAAAGTTCATCCACCGGATGCAGATCGGCCAGGTGCGCGCCCTCGCCGAGGGTGGTCAGCTCGTCCAGCAGCGCACTGAGTTCCTGGCGCTCGCCGGGGTGCTGCTGCCAGCGCTGCAGCAGGCTTTCGGCATCCAGCAGGATGTCCATGCCCTGGGCCAGGAAGTTGTTGATCAACTGCGGATCGCGCTTGACCCGCAACCCGCTGCTCGGCGCGTTCAAGAGGTTTTGCAAACGCTCGCCGAGCATGGCCTGGGCCCGCTCGATCAACGCTTTGGCACGGGGTATTTCGGCCAACGGATCGCGCCTGAGCTGGCGCAAGCCAAGCCGGAACAAGCCTTCGGCTTCCAGCAACAATTCGACTTCATCCAGCTCCAGTGCCACCTGATGCGCCTTGTACTCGCGCAACAGTTGGTCCAGCGGCGCGGCCAGTTCGGCAATCGGCAACACACCCGCCATCGACGCACTGCCCTTGAGCGTATGCAAGGCTCGCTGCAACTCGTCACTGGCCTGCAGCGGCAGATGCTCGGCCGCCTGTTCGAGAAAGCGATTGAGGCTGCTCAAATGGCTTTCGGCCTCCTTGCGAAAGATCTCCAGCAACAGCGGATCAAGGGCCGAAACGTCTTGAGTGTCTTCCTCACAAGCCGGTTCCTCGCCCTTGGCCAAGGCATGGGCGCGGGCAGCCAACTGGTCGACATCGTTGCGCTGACGCTGAGCATTGGCGGCGTATTCGGCCACCAGTTCAGGCAACAGGTTGAGCACATCACCGAGCAGTTGCTGCACCGTGGCGCCTGGTTCCACGCTGTTTTCCAGTACGCGGTTGAGCAGGTTTTCCACGGCCCAGGCCAGCTCACCCAGCACCAATGCGCGAACCATGCGGCCGCTGCCCTTGAGGGTATGGAAGGCGCGGCGCAATTCAATCAAGGCCGAATGGTTATCGGGATTGACCGACCAGCGCGGCAGGTATTCGCGCAGGACTTGCAGGACTTCATCGGTTTCTTCGAGGAAAACCTCGCGCAACTCATCGTCCACCGGCTCTTCGCCGGGCGGAGGCGGCAGCAGGCTGCCGGGGGTAGTGACAGCGGGCGGATTCAGGGCGGACACCGGACTGGCCAGCACATCGGCGAGGGTCTGAACGATGGCTGGCCCATCAAGCTCCTGGCGTTGCTGCATGACCTGCGCTTCGCTGGGGCTCAGCACATCATCAAGCACCGGCACATGCTGTTCGCTGGACTTTTCATTAGGGAAGAAGCCGAGCGACGCCAGGCTTTTTTCGGCGACGTCGAGCAGTTGTTCGCCGGGTGCTTCAGGGTCATCGCTCAAGCGTTCCAGATAATATTCGAGACTGGTGATGACGTCGGCCAGGCTGTCGAGTTCCTGCCAGCCGGGCTGCCCCGGATCCAGCAGCAAGTGTTCGCGGATGAAATGGTTGCAGGTTTCGATCAGGCTCGCCGCGCGGTTCAACGGAATCATCGCCAACGCACCGCGCACTTGGGTCAGCAACGCTGGCAGTGCCTGCAAATGCTGGCGGTCCCAGTCGGCGTCGATGTAGTCGACGATCATGTCCTTGGCCTGTTGCAGGCAGATACGCGTTTCCTTGATCACGATCTGGTGGATCTGTGTCAGGTCGGTGGTCGGCAGGCGGCTGTCTTCCTGGCTTTCGGGCTCCACCGTGCCGACCATGCCGGCCAGCGTGGCTTCGACATAAAGCAACGCCCCGGCAACGTCCATGAGGATCGCATCGTCGGGCGCGCGCTGGCCCTGGACGAGGCTCAGCACCACCGCCAGTTGATCAATGATGACCTTGCGTGGCTGACCAAAGCCCAATACCGCCAGGGTGTCAGCGATTTGCCGCAGGGGTGCCAGCAGGCTGTCCAGATCGGAAGTGTGTTGCCGGTCGCTACGCACGAACAGGTCAAGGCGCTCCTTGACCCGTACCAGCTCTTCGCACAAGGCGGCCAATACCGAACGCATGGCGTCGCGGTCAGGACCGGCCAGCCGTGCGCGTTCTTCGTCGACCATTGCGCTGTCGGGCAGCGCGTCGTCCAGTCCGTAGCGATCTTTCATGGTCAGCATCTGCCCGGTGGGATGTTCGGCCTTGGCAATGTAGAACAGCAAACTCTTGAGCAACTCCGGTGGCGGAGGCTGATTGACGCCGTGCATGCCCTGCTCCAGCAGGCGCTTGAGCTCTTTGTCGGCATCCTTGAACAGGCTGCGCAACGCCGGACTGTTGGCGATGGCGCCAGCGCGCATGCCTTCGACCAATGCCGAAGCGACCTGCCACAACGGGGCCAGAGGCGCGTTGGCACACAAGCTTTCGAGACGGGCAAAGACTTTCGCCAGATAACCGAGATGGGTGTCGTCATCCTGCTCGCGCAACAGACCGACCAGTGCCATCTGCAACATCTGCCGCAGCTTGCGCAGCACGTTCGGCAGTTCGGCCGGTTCCAGCAGCGCCAGGGATTGTTCACTCAACGGCGGCAGGTGCGGCAGTTGCGGGCTGAACAGGCTGGTTTCCGACAACAGGCTTTCGCCACGGGCACTGCGCAAATCGTTGATCAACGGCAGTACGACCAAGGGTAGATCACGGCGGGCACCTTGCACGCGGTCAAGGTAGATCGGCAGTTGCCCCAAGGCCTGCAGCATCAGGTGCAATGCTTCGTCACGGTGACTGACGCGCCCCTCTTGCAACGCGATGACCAGTTGCTCCATTTCTTCGGCGAGCAGTGCCGCGCCGTAGAATTCGACCATCTGCAGGCTGCCGTGAACCTGATGGATATACGCCAGGCATTCGCTCAGGGCGTGCGTCGCCTGCGGATCGTCAAGCCGGGTTTCGATCGCGTGATGAGCCTGCTTCAGCGTTTCGGCAATTTCGCCTTTGACCCATTCGAGGGCCACATAGTCGTGCCGATCACCCATAACCACTCCAGTCCCCACTTCGTTCAAGATGCCTGCACCCGTGGTCCGGTTCAAGCTTTGTCCGCCACCGGCGCCTTGGTGGCGGGCAAGGTGAAACCAGACACCGAACGCCGCAACTGGCTGGCCATTTTCGCCAGGTTGCCGATGCTCTCGGCCGTTGCGGTAGAACCGGACGAGGTCTGCGTGGTGATCTGCTGGATCACGTTCATCGTCAGGGAAATCTGACCGGCAGACGACGTCTGTTGTTGTGCCGCGTTGGAAATGCTCTGGATCAGTGCCGCCAGGGTTTTCGACACCCCTTCGATCTCTTCCAGGGCCACACCGGCATCCTGCGCCAGGCGGGCACCACGCACCACTTCGGTGGTGGTCTGTTCCATGGAAATCACCGCTTCGTTGGTGTCGGTCTGAATCGCCCGTACCAGGGTTTCAATCTGTCGCGTGGCCGCCGATGAGCGTTCGGCCAGGCGTTGCACCTCGTCCGCGACCACCGCGAAACCGCGTCCGGCATCGCCGGCCATGGACGCCTGGATCGCCGCGTTGAGGGCGAGGATGTTGGTCTGGTCGGCAATATCGTCGATCAGGCTGACGATATCGCCGATTTCCTGGGACGACTCACCCAGGCGCTTGATCCGCTTGGCGGTGTCCTGGATCTGTTCACGGATATTGTCCATGCCGTGGATGGTGTTGTGCACCACTTCGTTGCCCTTGTTGGCGATTTCCACCGAACGCTCGGCCACCGCCGAGGATTCAGCGGCGTTGGCCGACACCTGATCGATGGACTGGGCCATGTCATTGATCGCGGTGGAGGCTTCGGAAATCTGCTGAGCCTGATGCTCGGAAGCCTGTGCCAGGTGCATGGCGGTGGCCTGGGTTTCCTGCACGGCGGCGGCGACTTGCCCGGCGGTCAGGTTGATGGTTGCCACCAGATCACGCAGCTGGTCCACGGAGTAGTTGATCGAGTCGGCGATGGTGCCGGTGAAGTCTTCAGTTACCGACGCGGTCACGGTCAAATCGCCGTCGGCCAGGTCCTCGATCTCGTCGAGCAATCGCATGATCGCGTTCTGGTTGCGTTCGTTTTTCTCGGCGGTTTCCCGCAGTTGGCGATTGGTTTCGCGCACCATCACCAGGCCGATGAGGATGATCGACATCAGCGCCGCCAGGCCCAGCACATAGCCGCCGATGGTGTCGGTATCGCGCCCGCCGGCGAGGTTTTCGAACCCGCTGGCCAGGTGCGAGGCTTCATCGAGCAGGGTTTGCGACAGGCTGAAAATGTTGGTGGCCGATTCGCGAACCTTGAACAGTTCAGGCGAGGTTTCGAGGATTTCATCGACGGAGCCGGAAACGAACTCGAACAGCTCGGCAATCTCGATCAGCCGCGCACGCGCATCTCGGTCCTCGACCTGGCTGACTTTCAGCGCCGGATTGCCTTGGAGCATGCCATTGAGCACCTGGCCGAAACGTGCGGCATCGCGACCGAAGGCATCGGCCGCCTGCTGCGAATTTTCATCCCCCGACAGCACCGTGTTGACGGCGCCCAGGATGCGCTCGGCCAGCAACGATTGGCGTTGAGCCATCGCCACCTGTGCGGCGGGCGCTCCGCGTTGCAGGAGGGTTTCCACCACTTTTTCGTACTCGACCTGCAACTGCGGGACGGTTTCAGCCAGGGTCGCGGCAACTTGATGCAGCGATAGCACGGTCTGTTCGCTGGAAAGAATGGCGTCGGTGTTTTTCAGCAGGCGTTCCCAGTCCAGTTGCACGGCGCGCATTTCCGGGCGCACGGCGGCCGGTGCGGGAGGCAGGCCGGTGGACGGGTCGCCTTTTTTCAGATAGCTCCAGCGCTGGGCAAAATCGTTGCGCGCATCGCTGAGCAACTTGAACGCCGCGGCCTTGCCGGCGGCGGCTTCGGTGGCGTTCTTGGCAATGCGCTGGGATAACACGCGCAGCTCGCCGGCATGGCCGATGTACTGCTTGTCGTACGTGGCCTGGGTGTTGAGGTACGCGAAGTTGGCGAACAACAGCATGATGAAGATGATCAGCGCGATGAACAGCACGATGATCTGCGACCGACTGCGCGACCCTTCCATTGGCTTGCCTGTTTTTGCTTTTGTCATCGGTCTTCGCCTGTACTGCCCAATTCACTTCAAACCCGACACCGTCCCTGTGGGAGCTGGCTTGCCAGCGATGGCATCACCTCGGTTCAAGATGAGACCGAGTTGCCTGCATCGCGGGCAAGCCCGCTCCCACAAAGGGCCGCGTTCACACCGCGATGTTCATGAAACCCTGCGAGCGCGCCAGCGCAAACGGGCTGAACACCCGCCAGGTCTGCTCGCCCTCAAAGCAGCCTTCGACAAACGCCGCCATCGGGCCGGAAACCGCATCGCCCGCGACAGCCTCAAGACTGCCGTGGGCGAAGTGCTGAAGGCCGAACACTTCGTCGACCATCAGCCCGGCGAACACGTCTTCATGCTCCACCACCAGCACCCGCCGCTGCCGACGCGCGACCGAGAGCTCGTGTCCAAAAAAGGCACACAGATCCATGATCGGCAGCAGGCGTCCACGCAGATTGGCAACGCCCTTGACCCAAGGCTTGACCCCCGGCACCTGAGTGAAACGCGGCTCATGCAACACTTCACTGACCTCGCCCATCGGCGCGACGTACCAGCATTCACCGAGGCGAAAACCGATGCCGCTCCAGCTGTTCTGGTGGGTCGGCTGGGACGGCAAATCCGCCGCCAGCAAGCGACAGCGCTGGTCGATCTGCAGCAGCAGTTCAAAAGCCGTCAGCGACTCGGTCATGGCCGGACGATCAACCGGCCAGCACGTTGTTCAGGGTTTTGAGCAGGGTTTCCTCATCAACCGGTTTGGTCAGGTAATCCTTGGCCCCTTGGCGCGTGCCCCAGACCTTGTCGGTTTCCTGATCCTTGGTGGTGATGATGATCACCGGGATGTGCCCGGTTTCCGGATCCTTGGTCAACTGTCGGGTAGCCTGAAAACCGTTGAGGCCGGGCATGACGATGTCCATCAGCACTGCGTCGGGTTTTTCCTGGCGGGCCAGGGCCACACCGTCGGCGCCATTCTCGGCTTTTAATACCTCATGGCCGTGCTTTTCCAGCATGCCGGTCAATTTGTACATTTCAGTCGGCGAATCATCGACGATCAGAATACGTGCCATGGTCTTCCCCATTCTTGTCGACGCAAGGCCCGTTGGCCGAGCGTCACTGTAGGTGTCTTACTGCGGCAAAACGGCGGCGAAGCCCGGAACATGGGCCTGGATCGCGTTCAGCAGTTCTTCCTTGCTGAAAGGCTTGGTCAAAAACTGGTCGGAGCCGACGATGCGGCCCTTGGCCTTGTCGAACAGCCCGTCCTTGGACGACAGCATAATCACTGGCGTGGACTTGAATGCACTGTTGTTCTTGATTAAAGCGCAGGTCTGATAACCATCCAGACGCGGCATCATGATGTCGACAAAGATGATGCCGGGATGATTGTCGGCGATCTTGGCCAGGGCATCGAAACCGTCGATGGCCGTGATGACCTCACAACCCACGTTCTTGAGCAGCGTTTCGGCGGTACGGCGAATCGTCTTCGAATCGTCGATCACCATGACCTTCAAGGCGCTGGGGTGCTGTTCCATAAATGCTCTACCGTCGCCTTTGTGAATCAATTTGTCCGTTTGCCGGTTAACGGCGGCCCGAAACCCTTGATACTCAAGGGCCAGCATCACTAGGCAGTCTTTTTAGCACAGTCTCCAGCACCAATCTATCGGCCGACCGGTGCGGTGGTTTTTCCTTGACCGGGAACCTACTCAGCGCCACTCTGACGCCACTTTTATTGGCTGGTTTTCTGTAGGAGCAAGCCCTCGCGATGGTCGTCAACGATATCACTGGCTGCCGACTCCCCGAGGCGCTCTCAGGTTTATCGCGAGCAGGCTCGCTCCTACAGGGGATCGGCACCGGCCCCCAAATTTCGAGGAAAAACCCATGAGCGTTCGCGTCGGGATTGTCATGGACCCAATTGCCAGCATCTCCTATAAAAAGGACAGCTCGCTGGCCATGCTGCTGGCCGCGCAGAAGCGTGGCTGGGAACTGTTCTATATGGAACAGCGTGACCTGTACCAGGCCGAAGGCCAGGCACGGGCGCGGATGCGTCCGTTGCAAGTGTTCGCCAACCCGGAAAAATGGTTCGAGCTGGGCGCTGAAAGCGATGCGCTGCTCAGCGACCTGGATGTGATCCTGATGCGCAAGGATCCGCCATTCGACATGGAGTTTGTTTACTCCACGTATCTGCTGGAGCAGGCCGAAAGCGCCGGCGTGCTGGTGGTCAACAAGCCGCAGAGCCTGCGCGACTGCAACGAGAAACTGTTCGCCACGCTGTTCCCGCAGTGCACGCCGCCGACCATCGTCAGCCGTCGCCCGGACGTGCTGCGCGAATTCGCCGACCATCACGGTGACGTGATCCTCAAGCCGCTGGATGGCATGGGCGGCTCCTCGATCTTCCGCCACACTGCGGGCCACCCGAACCTGTCGGTGATCCTCGAGACCCTGACCCTGCACGGCCAGCAACAGATCATGATCCAGGGTTACCTGCCGGCCATCGTCGATGGCGACAAGCGCATCCTGATGATCGACGGCGAGCCGGTGGATTACTGCCTGGCGCGCATTCCCGCCGCTGGCGAAACCCGTGGCAACCTCGCTGCCGGTGGCCGCGGCGAAGCGCGTCCGCTGACCGAGAAGGATCGCTGGATTGCTGCGCAAGTCGGCCCGACCCTGCGCGAAAAAGGCCTGCTGTTCGTCGGCCTCGACGTGATCGGTGAGCATCTGACGGAAATCAACGTCACCAGCCCGACCTGCATTCGCGAGATCGACAATGCCTTCGGGACCGACATTGGCGGCATGCTGATGGATGCCATCGATCAGAAGCTCAAGGCACGTTGATTAGCCAAACCAACATTGCGTTATCATGCGCGGCCTGTGAAAACGCGATGTTGGTTTCCTTGTCATGACCCTCCCGTCCGATCTGCCAGCTGAACTCGCCCACCGTGGCGTGCGCCCGGCCGATCGCCTCGGTTTTACCCTGTTCCTGGCGGCATTGATTCACCTGGCCTTGCTGCTCGGCGTCGGGTTCGCCGTGGTCGAACCCAAGCAGATCAGCAAAACCCTGGAAATCACCCTCGCTACCTTCAAAAGCGAAAAGAAACCTGAAAAGGCCGATTTTCTTGCTCAGGAGAATCAGCAGGGCAGCGGCACCCTGGATAAAAAAGCGGTCCCGAAGACCACTGAAATCGCACCGTTCCAGGACAACAAGGTGCAGAAAGTCACGCCACCGCCAGCGGCCAAGCCTGAACAGCAGGAAGCACCGCCCAAGGCTGCCGTGACCACGGTCGCGCCGAAGCCGAAGAAAGCCGCCAGCAAAACCGAAGAACCCAAGCCCGTCACCAAACCTGCGGTGGCCGCGCCAACATTCGACACCGAACAGCTGTCCAGCGATATCGCCAGCCTGGAAGCCGAACTGGCCAACGAGCAACAGCTTTACGCCAAACGCCCGCGCATCCACCGCCTGAGTGCCGCTTCGACCATGCGCGACAAGGGCGCCTGGTACAAAGATGAATGGCGCAAGAAGGTCGAGCGCATCGGCAACCTCAACTATCCCGACGAAGCCCGGCGCAAGCAGATTTATGGCAATTTGCGGCTGATGGTGTCGATCAACCGCGATGGTTCGCTGTATGAGGTACTGGTGCTCGAATCTTCCGGCCAGCCGCTGCTCGACCAGGCAGCCCAGCGCATTGTGCGGCTGGCGGCGCCGTTTGCACCGTTTACCGGGGATCTTTCGGACGTCGACCGGCTGGAAATCATCCGCACCTGGAAGTTTGCGCGCGGCGATCGGCTCTCCAGCAATTGATGTACGCCCCACCCCCTGTTAGGAGCGAGTCTGCTCGCGATGAACCTGAGAGCACCACGGGGTGTCATGGGCCCAGCGTTATCGTTGACGAACATCGCGAGCAAGCTCACTCCCACAGAAATGTGAGTCGTCAGCGGGAATTTGCGGCATTTCCTACGCATCCTCAGCTTGTCAGTTCGCCCCTCCAACGCCACACTAGCGCTCATGAAAAACGTCAGCCCCAGCTACCTCAAGCATCACTTCCTGATCGCCATGCCTCACATGGCCGACCCGAACTTTGCGCACACCTTGACCTACATCGTCGAGCACACGGCCAATGGTGCCATGGGGCTGGTGGTCAACCGTCCGCAAGACCTGAACCTGGCCGATATTCTCGAGCAATTGCGTCCCGATATAGAACCGCCGGTCCTCTGCCAGCATGTGCCGATCTTCATTGGCGGGCCGGTGCAGACCGATCGCGGCTTTGTCCTGCATCCTTCGGGCAAAGCCTTTCAGGCGACCGTTGATCTGGAAGGCGAGCTGTCCCTGTCGACCTCCCAGGATGTGCTGTTTGCCATTGCCGATGGCGTCGGCCCGGCAAAAAGCCTGATCGCCCTCGGTTATGCCGGCTGGGAAGCCGGGCAATTGGAGGCCGAACTGGCACAAAACGCCTGGCTGACCTGCCCGTTCGACGCCGACATCCTCTTCAACACCAGCAGCGAACTGCGTCTGGAGGCAGCGGCCAAGCATTTGGGCGTCAACCTCAGCCTGCTGACCAGCCAGGCGGGGCACGCCTGATGGCCCTGCGGCTGATTCTCGGTTTTGACTACGGCACCAAACAGATCGGCGTCGCGGTCGGCCAGGTGATTACCGGCCAGGCCCGCGAGCTGTGCACCTTGAAAGCACAAAACGGCATCCCCGACTGGGACCAGGTTGAAGCGCTCATCAAAGAGTGGAAGCCGGACGCCGTGGTGGTCGGCCTGCCGCTGAACATGGACGGCACACCAAGCGAGATGTGCCTGCGAGCCGAGAAGTTCGCCCGCCGCCTCAACGGCCGCTTCAACCTGCCCTTCTATACCCACGACGAGCGCCTGACTACCTTCGAAGCCAAAGGTGAACGACGTGATCGCGGCGGACAAAAGGGCAGCTACCGCGACAACCCGGTCGACGCCATCGCCGCGGCCTTGCTGCTGCAAGGCTGGCTCGACGAAAACACTGCACTGTTCGAATCCTGACGAGTCGCTAACCCGCCTCTCTTAGCTACAACCCGAGCCTGCCGTACAAGCAGCACCGGCTCGGGTCCAAGAAGGAGCAACCATGAGCCTGCCCAATCCTGCCGAACTGATCAGCCAGATGGCCACGCGCCTGAAGGCCCACCTGGAACACCGTGGTATCAGCGAACCGCGTTACATCGGCATTCGTACCGGCGGTGTCTGGGTCGCCCAGGCCCTGCTCAAGGAGCTGGGCAGCGAGGAGCCACTCGGCACCCTGGACGTTTCCTTCTACCGCGACGATTTCAGCCAGAACGGCCTGCACCCGCAAGTACGCCCCTCAGCCCTGCCGTTCGAAATCGAAGGCCAGCACCTGGTGTTGATCGATGATGTTCTGATGAGCGGGCGCACCATCCGCGCCGCGATGAACGAACTGTTCGACTACGGTCGCCCGGCCAGCGTGACGCTGGTGTGCCTGCTGGACCTGGACGCCGGCGAGTTGCCGATTCGCCCGAACGTGGTCGGCGCGACGCTGTCGCTGGCCGCCCACGAGCGCGTCAAGCTGTCCGGCCCGGAGCTTGCGCTCGAACTGCAAGACCTCGCCCTTTAATTCGCCCTATTGAGAGTCCCCCTCGCGATGACGCCTCTAGACACCAAGCGCCCGCTGCAGCTCAATGATCAGGGCCAGCTGCGCCACTTCCTCTCGCTCGACGGCTTGCGCCGCGAGCTGCTGACGGAAATCCTCGACACTGCCGATTCCTTCCTCGAAGTCGGTGCCCGGGCTGTAAAGAAAGTCCCGCTACTGCGCGGCAAGACCGTGTGCAACGTGTTCTTCGAGAACTCGACCCGCACCCGCACCACCTTCGAACTGGCGGCCCAGCGGTTGTCGGCTGACGTGATCACCCTCAACGTATCGACATCGTCGGCGAGCAAGGGCGAAACCCTGCTCGACACCCTGCGCAACCTCGAAGCCATGGCTGCCGACATGTTCGTCGTGCGTCACGGTGACTCCGGCGCCGCGCACTTCATCGCCGAACATGTCTGCCCGCAAGTGGCGATCATCAACGGCGGCGACGGCCGTCACGCGCACCCGACCCAGGGCATGCTCGACATGCTGACCATCCGCCGGCACAAGGGCGGCTTCGAAAACCTTTCGGTGGCCATCGTCGGCGACATCCTGCACTCGCGGGTCGCGCGCTCGAACATGCTCGCGCTGAAAACCCTCGGCTGCCCGGACATCCGCGTGATTGCACCGAAAACCCTCCTGCCGATCGGTATCGAGCAATACGGCGTGAAGGTTTACACCGACATGACCGAAGGCCTGAAGGATGTTGACGTGGTGATCATGCTGCGCCTGCAGCGCGAGCGCATGACCGGGGGCCTGCTGCCGAGCGAAGGCGAGTTCTACCGCCTGTTCGGCCTGACCACAGCGCGCCTGGCCGGCGCCAAACCCGATGCCATCGTCATGCACCCGGGGCCGATCAACCGTGGCGTGGAAATCGAGTCAGCGGTGGCCGACGGTCCGCACTCGGTGATCCTCAATCAAGTGACCTACGGCATCGCGATTCGTATGGCTGTGCTGTCCATGGCCATGAGCGGACAAACAGCGCAGCGCCAATTCGAGCAGGAGAACGTTCAGTGAAGCTCAGCATTCTCGGCGCACGCGTCATCGATCCCGCCAGCGGCCTGGATCAAGTTACCGATATTCACATTGAAGCCTGCAAGATCGTTGCCCTTGGCGCCGCACCGGCCGGTTTTGTCGCGGTCGACACCATCGATGCCAAAGGTCTGGTAGCCGCCCCGGGTCTGGTCGACCTCAACGTCGCCCTGCGTGAGCCGGGCTACAGCCGCAAAGGCTCGATTGTCAGCGAAACCCGTGCCGCAGCGGCCGGGGGTGTCACCAGCCTGTGCTGCCCACCGAAAACCAAACCGGTGCTGGACACCTCGGCTGTGGCCGAACTGATCCTCGACCGCGCCCGCGAAGCCGGCAACACCAAAGTCTTCCCGATCGGCGCCCTGAGCAAAGGTCTGGACGGCGAACAGCTGGCCGAACTGGTCGCCTTGCGCGATGCCGGTTGCGTGGCCTTCGGCAACGGTCTGGAGAGTTTCCGCAATACCCGCACCCTGTGCCGGGCGCTGGAATATGCAGCAACCTTCGACCTGACAGTGATTTTCAACTCCCAGGATCACGACCTGGCCGAAGGCGGCCTGGCCCATGAAGGCCCGACGGCCAGTTTCCTCGGCCTGCCGGGCATTCCGGAAACCGCTGAGACCGTGGCCCTGGCCCGCGACCTGTTGCTGGTCGAACAAAGCGGCGTGCGCGCGCACTTCAGCCAGTTGACCAGCGCTCGCGGCGTGGCCCTGATCGCCCAGGCCCAGGCCCGGGGTTTGAAGGTCACCGCCGATGTCGCGCTGTATCAACTGATCCTGACCGATGAAGCGCTGATCGATTTCAGCAGCCTGTATCACGTCCAGCCTCCGCTACGCACCCGCGCCGACCGCGATGGTCTGCGTGAGGCGGTGAAATCCGGAGTGATCTCAGCCATTTCCAGCCATCACCAACCCCACGAACGGGACGCCAAACTGGCGCCGTTCGGCGCGACTGAGCCGGGCATCAGCAGTGTTGAACTGCTATTGCCATTGGCAATGACGCTGGTGGAAGACGGTTTGCTGGACCTGTCGACGTTGTTGGCGCGATTGAGCACCGGACCTGCCGAGGCGCTGCGCCTGCCGGCGGGCAAACTGGCGGTAGGTGGCCCGGCGGACATCGTGCTGTTCGACCCTGCGGCCTCGACCGTGGCCGGTGAGACATGGCTGTCCAAAGGCGAAAACTGCCCGTTCATTGGGCACAGCCTGCCGGGCGTGGTGCGCTTCACATTGGTAGATGGTCGAATCAGTCACCAGGCTTGAGACCGCGTCGCTTGCATTCGCGGGCAAGCCCGCTCCCACACAGTACGAGGAGTTCACAGAATTTGTGAACTCCTCGGAACCTGTGGGAGCGGGCTTGCCCGCGATGGCTTATTGGAAGGCGCTGCGCTTCTGCGCGTTACGCACCGAAACCTGATCATTCAGCGTCCAGAAGTCATACAACACTCCCAGGAAAAACAACCCGCCGGTCAGCAGGTACAGCAATCCGCTGATCCACTTCCCCTGATACATCCGGTGCACACCGAACACCCCCAGAAACGTCAACAGAATCCACGCGACGTTGTATTCGATTGGCCCAGCGGTAAAACGCAGGTCTGCCTCACGATCCATGGCCGGGATCAGGAACAGGTCGATCAACCAGCCAATGCCCAGCAAACCCAAGGTGAAGAACCAGATCGTCCCGGTCACCGGCTTGCCGTAATAAAACCGGTGGGCGCCGGTGAAACCGAAAATCCACAGCAGATAACCAATCACTTTGCTGTGGGTGTCTTGATGCGGAACAGGCGGTTGATAGGTGTTCATGGATGACCTCGATTCACACGATAGATAAATATTCTTGAATTCTTTGTGACTTTTTTACGGGCACCCGACATACGGCAAATGGTACCTTCGCTCCCGTCAAAGCCTTATAACACCGGACTTCTGTCGGACAATTGCGTCCAATTGCCGCTTTTTTAGTTCCGTTGGACGCGAATTGAATCGACCAACGGCCTCGGAAGGGCAAAAAAAGCTGTTATAAAGTTGCGCGTTCACCTATTCGAGCCTTGCCTAATGCGTTCATTTTTCAAGACATGGCTAACCATTTGCCTTTTGATGCCACTGGCCGCCCACGCCACCAATCGTGAGCAACGTCTTCCAAACGTTAATGGTTACACCCCAAAATCCCACGCTTCTGCTCCTTCGAGCAAAAGCAAGAAAGCGCTCAGAACGGCTCCAGAGCTGACCAGCAAAAGCAGCCTGGTGCCACCGATGGCAACCAAGGAAAGCAGCAACGTGCTCAGCCGTGCGGTCAACGTCCTCGGTACGCCGTACCGTTGGGGCGGCAGCAGCCCGAGCAAAGGCTTCGACTGCAGCGGCCTGGTAAAGTACGCGTTCAACGACGCCACGTTTGACCTGCCACGTACTTCCAATGCCATGGCCAGCGGTCATGGCGAGAAAGTCGATCGCAAGGACCTCAAGCCGGGCGATCTGATTTTCTTCAACATCAAGAGCCGTCGAGTCAATCACGTTGCCATCTACCTGGGCAACGACCGCTTCATCCACGCGCCGCGCCGTGGCAAGTCGGTGACCATCGACACCTTGAAGAAACCGTACTGGGAAAGCCACTACGTGGTTGCCAAGCGGGTTCTGCCGAAAGAACAGAATCAGTTGCGGGTTGTTCAACGCTGATTGGACGGCGAGCACTTGTGGCGAGGGAGCTTGCTCCCGCTGGAGAGCGCAGCGCTCCCGCTTTTTGGGGCTGCTTCGCAACCCAGCGGGAGCAAGCTCCCTCGCCACGGTTGCATTAGGATCGTTCCCACGCTCTGCGTGGGAATGCAGCCCGGGACGCTCTGCGTCCCAAGAGCCGAACGCGGAGCGTCCGTTGAGGCGTTCCCACGCAGAGCGTGGGAACGATCATCCAAGCTCCCTCGCCACGGTTGCATTTCAATTCTCAAAAACCATCCGGCGACCGCGCCTTCTCCCGTGCATGCTCACGACTGACCAACCCCTTGGTCACCAAATCCTTCAAGCCCATATCCAGCGTCTGCATCCCCAGCGATCCGCCCGACTGAATCGATGAGTACATCTGCGCCACCTTGTCTTCGCGGATCAGGTTACGGATCGCCGACGTCCCCAGCATGATCTCATGGGCCGCCATGCGCCCACCGCCGATTTTCTTCACCAGTGTCTGCGACACCACCGCCAGCAATGATTCGGAGAGCATCGAGCGCACCATGGATTTTTCGTCGCCCGGAAACACATCGACAATCCGGTCGATGGTTTTTGCCGCCGACGTGGTATGCAGCGTGCCGAACACCAGGTGACCCGTTTCCGCAGCGGTCAGCGCCAGGCGAATGGTTTCCAGGTCGCGCATCTCGCCCACCAGGATCACGTCCGGGTCCTCGCGCAGGGCCGAACGCAGCGCCGTGGCGAAACTGCGGGTATCGCGGTGGACTTCGCGCTGATTGATCAGGCATTTACGCGATTCGTGGACAAACTCGATCGGGTCTTCGATGGTAAGGATGTGGTGGTGGCGATGGTTGTTCAGGTAATCGATCATCGCCGCCAGCGTGGTGGACTTGCCGGAGCCGGTCGGGCCGGTCACCAGCACCAGGCCGCGAGGTGCGTCGGTCATTTTGCGAAACACGTCGCCCATGCCCAGCTCGTCCATGCTCAGGACCCGGGACGGAATCGTGCGGAACACTGCGCCGGCACCGCGACTGTGGTTGAACGCGTTGACCCGAAAGCGGGCGACGCCGGGCACTTCAAAGGAAAAGTCGGTTTCCAGGTGCTTTTCGAAATCCACCCGCTGGGTATCGTTCATGATGTCGTAGATCAACGCCTGCACTTGCTTGTGATCCAGTGCCGGCAGATTGATCCGTCGTACATCGCCATCGACCCGAATCATCGGCGGCAGGCCCGCTGACAGGTGCAGGTCGGATGCGCCCTGTTTGGCGCTGAAGGCGAGCAGTTCAGTGATATCCATAGCGTCTCTCAATTCCAGTAGAATGCCGCGAACCTTCAGACCGCTGGCGCCTCTTGATGTCCACGATAGCAGACAACATTCTTCAGGTTAGTTCGCGCATACATGCCGCAACACTCGCCGCCAATCGCGTCGAAAACAGCGTCCAGCTGCTGGCCGTGAGCAAAACCAAACCCGCACAAGCCTTGCGCGAAGCCTATGCCGCCGGCCTGCGGGACTTTGGCGAGAACTATCTGCAGGAGGCCTTGGGCAAGCAGCTCGAACTGGCCGACCTGCCCTTGATCTGGCACTTCATCGGCCCCATTCAATCGAACAAGACTCGTGCCATTGCCGAGCATTTCGATTGGGTACACTCCGTGGATCGCTTGAAAATCGCACAACGCTTGTCCGAACAACGCCCTGCCGATTTGCCGCCACTGAACATCTGCATCCAGGTCAATGTCAGTGGCGAGGCCAGTAAATCCGGCTGCACCCCCGACGATCTGCCGGCCCTGGCTAATGCCATCAGTGCCCTGCCGCGCCTGAAGTTGCGCGGACTGATGGCTATCCCTGAGCCGACCGAAGATCGCGCCGCACAGGATGCCGCCTTCGCGGCCGTGCAAAGCCTGCAAGCCAGCCTCAACCTGCCGCTCGACACACTTTCCATGGGCATGAGCCACGATCTTGAATCGGCCATTGCCCAGGGCGCCACCTGGGTCCGTATCGGTACGGCACTGTTCGGCGCTCGCGACTACAGTCAGCCGTAACATGGCTGAGACACTTCTGAATAAGGACCTGACATGAGCAAGACGCGTATTGCCTTTATCGGTGCCGGCAACATGGCCGCCAGCCTGATCGGTGGCCTGCGGGCCAAAGGTCTGGATGCGGCGCAGATCCGCGCCAGCGATCCGGGTGAAGAAACCCGCGCCCGCGTGAGCGCCGAGCATGGCATCGAAGTATTCGCCGACAACGCCCAGGCCATCGATGGCGCCGATGTGGTCGTACTGGCGGTCAAACCCCAGGCGATGAAAGCCGTTTGCGAGGCCATCCGCCCGAGCCTCAAGTCCAACCAGCTGGTGGTGTCGATTGCCGCCGGCATCACTTGCGCCAGCATGAACAACTGGCTCGGTGCCCAGCCCATCGTGCGTTGCATGCCCAACACGCCGGCCCTGTTGCGCCAGGGTGTCAGCGGCTTGTTCGCCACCGCCGAAGTGACAGCCGAGCAGCGTCAGCAAGCCCAGGAGCTGTTGTCCGCAGTCGGCATTGCCCTGTGGCTGGACCAAGAGCAGCAACTGGATGCGGTCACCGCCGTTTCTGGCTCCGGCCCGGCGTACTTTTTCCTGTTGATCGAGGCCATGACCGCCGCAGGCGTGAAACTCGGCCTGCCAGCGGACATCGCCGCGCAATTGACCTTGCAAACCGCCCTGGGCGCTGCACACATGGCGGTATCCAGTGACGTCGACGCCGCGGAATTACGTCGCCGCGTGACCTCGCCTGCGGGCACCACGGAAGCCGCTATCAAGTCGTTCCAGGCCAACGGTTTCGAAGCCCTGGTCGAAAAAGCACTGGGCGCCGCCGCGCACCGCTCCGCCGAGATGGCTGAGCAACTTGGCCGCTAATCAGCTCTCAATAAGGAATCAATAATGCTCGGACTCAATGACGCTGCCATTTTTGTGATTCAAACCCTGGGCAGCCTGTATCTGCTGATCGTGCTGTTGCGATTCATCCTGCAACTGGTGCGTGCCAACTTCTACAACCCGCTCTGCCAGTTCGCCGTGAAAGCCACTCAACCGCTGCTCAAGCCACTGCGCCGGGTGATCCCGAGCATGTTCGGCCTGGACATGTCGTCGCTGGTCCTGGCCCTGCTGGTGCAAATGGCGCTGTTCGCGGTCATCCTGCTGCTCAGTGGCTACTCGGTCGACGCCCTGCTCCTGGCGCCTTGGGCGCTGATCGGTATCTTCGCGCTGTTCTTGAAGATCCTGTTCTGGGCGATGATCATCAGTGTGATCCTGTCCTGGGTCGCACCGGGCAGTCATAACCCGGGGGCGGAACTGGTGCAGCAGATCACCGAGCCGGTACTTGCGCCGTTCCGCCGGATCATCCCGAACCTGGGCGGCCTCGATATTTCGCCGATCTTCGCCTTCATCGCGTTGCAGTTGCTGCAAAGCTGGCTGATCCCGCGCCTGGCTTACTACGCGCTGATGCCGAAGGAATTGTTTGGCCTGATCTGACTCGTTCGCAGCTGGACCGCGTCATCGTTCATCGCGGGAAAGCCTCGCCCCTACAGGACGTATATGACTTCTGTAGGAGCGAGGCTTGCCCGCGAAGGCTGCGCCCCGATGTAACAGGAAAAAACAGGCCCGGCCTTCATGATCGTTCCCACGCTCTGCGTGGGAACGCCTCTGCGGACGCTCCGCGTTCGGCTCTTTGCGACGCGGAGCGTCCCTGGCCGCGTTCCCACGCAGAGCATGGGAACGATCATCGCGGGTAGTTGCTTGCTGCTAGGGGCAGCGGTCTTTAGACTTACGCCTCATTTCAACGAGAGCAGGGTCGATGCCAGCTGCCTTTCCCCCCGATTCTGTTGGTCTGGTGACGCCGCAAATGGCGCACTTCAGCGAACCCCTGGCGTTGGCCTGCGGCCGTTCGCTTCCAGCCTATGACCTGATTTACGAAACCTACGGCACGCTGAATGCTTCAGCGAGCAACGCCGTGCTGATCTGCCACGCCTTGTCCGGTCACCACCACGCTGCCGGCTATCACAGCGTCGACGACCGCAAACCCGGTTGGTGGGACAGCTGCATCGGCCCCGGCAAGCCGATCGACACCAGCAAGTTCTTCGTGGTCAGCCTGAACAACCTCGGCGGTTGCAACGGTTCTACCGGCCCGAGCAGCGTCAACCCGGAAACCGGCAAGCCGTTCGGCGCCGACTTCCCGGTGCTCACCGTGGAAGACTGGGTGCACAGCCAGGCGCGCCTGGCGGATCTGCTGGGCATCGGCCAATGGGCCGCTGTCATCGGTGGCAGCCTGGGTGGCATGCAAGCGTTGCAGTGGACCATCACTTATCCGGATCGCGTGCGCCACTGCCTGGCCATCGCCTCGGCCCCCAAACTGTCGGCGCAGAACATCGCCTTCAACGAAGTGGCGCGCCAGGCGATTCTCACAGACCCGGAGTTCCATGGCGGCTCCTTCCAGGAACACGGCGTGATTCCCAAGCGCGGCCTGATGCTGGCGCGAATGGTCGGGCACATTACCTATCTGTCCGATGATTCCATGGGCGAGAAATTCGGCCGCGGCCTGAAAAGCGAAAAGCTCAACTACGACTTCCACAGTGTCGAGTTCCAGGTTGAAAGCTATC
>NZ_RCNW01000030.1:0-4554 GCF_004307605.1 Pseudomonas sp. Sample_24 | reverse complement strand
AGCGAAAAGCTCAACTACGACTTCCACAGTGTCGAGTTCCAGGTTGAAAGCTATCTGCGTTATCAGGGCGAAGAGTTCTCCGGGCGCTTCGATGCCAACACCTATCTGTTGATGACCAAGGCCCTGGATTACTTTGATCCGGCAGCCAACTTCGACGATAACCTGGCAAAAACCTTCGAAAACGCCACGGCAAAATTCTGCGTGATGTCGTTCACCACCGACTGGCGCTTCTCGCCTGCCCGCTCGCGGGAACTGGTGGACGCACTGATGGCTGCACGCAAGGACGTCTGTTATCTGGAAATCGATGCGCCGCAAGGTCATGACGCCTTCCTGATCCCGATCCCGCGTTACTTGCAGGCGTTCGGCAACTACATGAACCGCATTACGTTGTGAGATAGCCATGAGAGCTGATCTGGAAATCATCCAGGAATGGATCCCCGCCGGTAGCCGCGTGCTCGACCTTGGTTGCGGCGACGGTGAACTGCTGACCTGGCTGCGCGACAACAAGCAAGTCAGCGGCTACGGCCTGGAAAACGATGCGGACAACATCGCCGCATGCGTGGCCAAAGGCATCAACGTCATCGAGCAGGACCTGGACAAGGGCCTGGGCAACTTCGCCAGCAACAGCTTCGACGTCGTGGTCATGACCCAGGCGCTGCAAGCGGTGCACTATCCGGACAGGATCCTCGACGAAATGCTGCGGGTCGGTCGCCAGTGCATCATCACGTTCCCGAATTTCGGCCATTGGCGCTGCCGCTGGTACCTGGCGAGCAAGGGCCGGATGCCGGTTTCCGAGTTCCTGCCTTATACCTGGTACAACACGCCGAACATCCACTTCTGCACCTTCGCCGACTTTGAAGCCTTGTGTCGCGAACGTGAAGCCAAGGTCATTGATCGGCTTGCCGTGGATCAACAGCATCGGCACGGGTGGGCCAGTAAGCTATGGCCTAATCTGTTAGGTGAGATCGGTATTTACCGCGTCAGCAGCCCGGGGCTTGCAGACCACAAGGTCGCGGTCTGATCCACCACATTCGAGGAGAACGATCATGGGTCGTCTAGCGCTGTTTCTACTTACTGCCTGCCTGAGCGTCACCGCCATGGCTGCTGACACCATCAAGGGTGACCGCCAGGAAAAGTTTGGCGACGTGACGGTGCACTACAACACCTTCAACTCCACGTATCTGACGCCCGACATCGCCAAAGCCGCAGAGCTTACCCGCAGCAAGAACCAGGGCGTCATCAACATTTCCGTGCTCAAGGACGGCAAGCCACAAATGGCTCAGGTCAGCGGTACGGTCAAAGACCTCACCAGCCAGAGCGTGAACCTGAACTTCCGCCAGATCACTGAACAGGGCGCGATCTACTACATCGCCCAATTCCCGGTGGAGCAACAGGAAAACCGCACCTTCGACATCAAGGTGCAGACCGGTGACAAAATCCACACCATCAATTTCAACCAAGAGCTATTCCCCGGCCAATGATCAACTTCACGCAACTCGTATTGGCCAGCCATAACGCCGGCAAACTCAAGGAACTCCAGGCCATGCTCGGCGACTCGGTGCAACTGCGCTCGATCGGCGAGTTCAGCAGCATCGAGCCTGAAGAAACCGGCCTGTCGTTCGTCGAGAACGCCATCCTCAAGGCCCGCAATGCCGCGCGCATTTCCGGCCTGCCGGCGCTGGCCGACGATTCCGGGCTGGCGGTGGACTTCCTCGGCGGTGCGCCGGGCATCTACTCGGCGCGGTATGCCGACGGCAAAGGCGATGCGGCGAACAACGCCAAGCTGCTCGACGTCTTGAAGGACGTGCCTGAAACCGAACGCGGTGCGCAGTTTGTCTGCGTGCTGGCACTGGTGCGTCACGCCGACGATCCGCTGCCGATCCTCTGCGAAGGCCTGTGGCACGGGCGCATCCTGACCCAGGCCAGCGGCGAACACGGTTTTGGCTATGACCCGCTGTTCTGGGTGCCGGAACGCGAGTGCTCCAGCGCTGAGTTGAGCCCTGCCGAAAAGAACCGGATCAGCCACCGCGCCCGTGCAATGGATCTGCTGCGCCAGCGCCTGGGCTTGAAATGACCGGTGAATCCACAGCATCGCCACTGATCTTCGGCGGCGATGCGCAAACGCCTCGGGCGGCGCTGTCAGTGCTGCCGCCCCTGGCGCTGTACATCCACATTCCGTGGTGTGTACGCAAATGCCCTTATTGCGACTTCAACTCCCACACTGCCAGTCCTGTGCTGCCGGAAGAAGAGTATGTCGACGCGTTGCTGGCCGATCTCGATCAGGACCTGCATGCCGTTCACGGGCGTGAGCTGAGCTCGATTTTCTTCGGTGGCGGCACGCCGAGCCTGTTCAGCGCCCAAGCCCTGGGGCGTTTGCTCAAAGGCGTGGAACAGCGCATCGCGTTTGCCGACGATATCGAAATCACCCTGGAAGCCAACCCCGGCACCTTCGAACAGGACAAGTTCGTGGCCTACCGGAAACTGGGGATCAATCGCCTGTCGATCGGCATCCAGAGCTTCCAGCAGGAAAAACTCCAGGCATTGGGCCGCATTCACAATGGTGACGAAGCGGTACGCGCCGCTGGCATGGCACGTCAGGCCGGGTTCGATAACTTCAACCTGGACTTGATGCACGGCTTGCCGGATCAGTCCCTGGAAGACGCTTTGGCGGACCTGCGCACGGCCATTGCCCTGAAACCCACGCACCTGTCGTGGTACCAACTGACCCTGGAACCCAACACCGTATTCTGGAACCAGCCGCCGACGCTGCCGGAAGACGATACGTTGTGGGACATCCAGGAGGCAGGCCAGGCGCTACTCGCCGAGCACGGTTACGCGCAATACGAAGTCTCGGCCTATGCCCTGCCAGGTCGACCGGCGCGGCATAACCTCAATTACTGGAGTTTCGGCGATTTCATCGGCATCGGTGCCGGTGCCCATGGCAAGCTCAGCCATCCGGACGGCCGCATCATCCGCACATGGAAGACTCGCTTGCCGAAGGACTATTTGAATCCGGCGAAAAGCTTCCAGGCCGGCGAGAAAGCCCTGAACAACGATGAGATGCCGTTCGAGTTCCTGATGAACGCGCTGCGCCTGACGGAAGGCGTCGAATCGCGGCTGTATCCAGAACGTACCGGCATGCCCCTGGAAAGCCTTGCCGAAGGCCGCCGGGAAGCCGAACAAAGCGGCCTGTTGCAGGTCGAACCGTCACGTCTGGTAGCCACCGAGCGCGGACAACTCTTCCTCAACGACTTGCTGCAGAAATTTCTGACATAAGGAAATCGAATGGATTTGGTACTCGACCTGCTTGCCACCGTGTCTCGCTGGAGCCGCAGCAACCTCTCGGAAATCGCCCTGGCCCTGGTGGGTTGCCTGCTGGTGCTGTTCGGTGCGGATTTCAAAGGCTGGGTCGAGCAACGCCTGGGCAGCATCGCCGGCGCCCTGCGCGTGCCGCTGATGGCCCTGTTGTGCATGGTAGGTAGCGGCGCAGCGTTGATCTACGCCACGCCATGGATCGTTCGGGGCTTGAGCCAGTTCAACAACTACAGCCTGGCGCCGGTGTTGTTGGTGGTGCTGGTACTCATCGGCGTAGTCGCGGACCGCCGCTGATTCCCTGGCCATTGATCGTTCCCACGCTCTGCGTGGGAACGCAGCCCGGGACGCTCTGCGCCCCTTTTAAAGCCGAATGCGGAGCGTCCGTTGAGGCATTCCCACGCGGAGCGTGGGAACGATCAGCTATGGCGCGATTTAGGACTGCTTTTCGAACTTCAGATCCCACACGCCATGCCCAAGACGTTCGCCACGGCGTTCGAACTTGGTGATCGGGCGTTCGGCCGGACGGGGTACGCACTTGCCGTCTTCGGCGAGATTGCGATAACCCGGCGCGACGCTCATCACTTCCAGCATGTACTCGGCATACGGTTCCCAGTCGGTGGCCATGTGCAGAATGCCGCCCACCTTCAGCTTGCTGCGTACCAGCTCAGCGAACGAAGCCTGAACGATGCGACGCTTGTGGTGACGGCTCTTGTGCCACGGGTCCGGGAAAAACAGCATCAGACGATCAAGGCTGTTGTCAGCGATGCAGCGGTTGAGCACTTCGATGGCGTCGCAATCGTAGACCCGCAGGTTGGTCAAACCCTGGGTCAACACGCCATTGAGCAGCGCGCCGACACCCGGACGGTGAACCTCGACGCCAATGAAATCCTGTTCCGGCGAGGCTGCTGCCATCTCCAGCAATGAATGGCCCATGCCGAAACCGATTTCCAGCGAGCGTGGTGCCGAGCGACCGAACACCTGGTCGAAATCCACCGGTGCGTCGGCCAGCGGCAACACGAATTTCGCTGCGCCCTGGTCCAGGCCGCGCTGCTGGCCTTCGGTCATGCGCCCGGCGCGCATCACGAAACTCTTGATGCGGCGGTGTTGGCGCTCGTCGCCTTCTTCCGTCTGGATAGGCGTGTCGTTCGATTCAGTCATCAATGGCTCTTACTTGATCAGACCATCCAGCGGCGAAGAGGCGCTGGCATAGAGTTTTTTCGGCATGCGGCCGGCGAGGTA
>NZ_RCNW01000499.1:0-961 GCF_004307605.1 Pseudomonas sp. Sample_24 | reverse complement strand
GCAATTAATGCATTTTCAAGGATTTCGCCATGAAGCGCCTGATCTCTTCCCTTGCCGCGCTCCTCGCGGTCGCCTGCCTCGTGTCGGCCTGTGGTCAAAAAGGCCCGCTGTACCTGCCGGACGATAGCCAGGACCCTGCAGAGCAGGCACAGTCCTCGCAAAAGCAGCCGTCCAAGTCGCACAAGCACGACGTCTACCAATAAGGGAACCTCATGGACGCTTTTAACTACCGTGACGGTGAACTGTTCGCGGAAGGTGTTGCCCTGTCTGCCATCGCAGAGCGCTTCGGTACACCGACCTACGTTTACTCGCGCGCGCACATCGAAGCCCAATACCTGGCGTACGCCGATGCGCTGGCCGGCATGCCGCACCTGGTGTGCTTTGCGGTCAAGGCCAACTCCAACCTGGGCGTACTGAATGTCCTGGCGCGTCTGGGCGCCGGTTTCGACATCGTTTCCCGTGGCGAACTGGAACGCGTACTGGCTGCCGGCGGCAGTGCCGAAAAGATCGTGTTCTCCGGCGTCGGCAAGACCCGTGACGACATGCGTCGCGCCCTGGAAGTCGGCGTGCACTGCTTCAACGTCGAATCCACCGACGAGCTGGAACGTCTGCAGATCGTCGCCGCCGAGCTGGGCGTTCGCGCGCCGATTTCGCTGCGCGTCAACCCGGACGTCGATGCTGGCACCCACCCGTACATTTCCACCGGCCTCAAAGAGAACAAGTTCGGCATCGCCATCGCCGACGCTGAAGACGTCTACGTGCGTGCCGCGCAACTGCCAAACCTGGAAGTGGTCGGTGTCGATTGCCACATCGGCTCGCAACTGACCACCCTGCCGCCATTCATCGACGCCCTCGACCGCCTCCTGGGCCTGGTCGACCGTCTCGGCGATTGCGGCATCTACCTGCGCCACATCGATCTCGGTGGCGGCCTGGGCGTGCGTTATCGCGATGAAGAGCCGCC
>NZ_RCNW01000083.1:0-6004 GCF_004307605.1 Pseudomonas sp. Sample_24 | reverse complement strand
ACGCCTGCGTCTTGCAGCGCAGCGAATTTCTCGTCTGCAGTGCCTTTGCCGCCAGAGATGATTGCGCCAGCATGGCCCATGCGCTTGCCCGGAGGAGCAGTCACACCAGCGATGTAGGAAACAACCGGCTTGGTCACGTGTGCCTTGATGTAGGCAGCCGCTTCTTCTTCAGCCGAACCGCCGATCTCACCGATCATCACGATCGCTTCGGTCTTCGGGTCTTCCTGGAACAGCTTCAGGATGTCGATGAAGTTCGAACCCGGGATCGGGTCACCACCGATGCCGACGCAAGTCGACTGACCGAAACCGGCGTCAGTAGTCTGCTTCACAGCTTCGTAGGTCAGGGTGCCGGAACGCGAAACGATACCGACCTTGCCTGGCAAGTGAATGTGACCTGGCATGATGCCGATCTTGCATTCGCCTGGGGTGATCACGCCTGGGCAGTTAGGGCCGATCAGGACTACGCCCAGCTCGTCGCACTTAACTTTAGCGTCCAGCATGTCCAGGGTAGGAATGCCTTCGGTGATGCACACGATCAGCTTGATGCCGCCGAAGGCAGCTTCCAGGATCGAGTCTTTGCAGAAAGGAGCCGGAACGTAGATCACGCTGGCGGTGGCGCCAGTGGCAGCTACAGCGTCTTTCACGGTGTTGAACACTGGCAGACCCAGGTGCTCGGTGCCGCCTTTGCCTGGAGTTACACCACCAACCATCTTGGTGCCGTACTCGATGGCTTGCTGGGTGTGGAAACTACCTTGCGAACCGGTAATACCCTGGCAGATAACTTTGGTGTCTTTATTGATCAGGACGCTCATTATTTGCCCTCCGCAGCTTTGACAACTTGTTGAGCAGCGTCGGTCAGGCTGGTAGCAGCGATGATGTTCAAACCGCTTTCTGCCAGTACTTTAGCGCCCAGCTCAGCGTTGTTGCCTTCAAGGCGAACAACAACCGGGATTTTCACGCCGACTTCTTTCACTGCACCGATGATGCCTTCGGCAATCATGTCGCAACGAACGATGCCGCCGAAGATGTTGACCAGTACTGCAGCGACGTTAGTGTCGGACAGGATGATCTTGAACGCTTCGGTAACGCGTTCTTTGGTAGCACCGCCGCCCACGTCGAGGAAGTTGGCTGGCTTGCCGCCATGCAGGTTGACGATGTCCATGGTACCCATGGCCAGGCCAGCACCGTTGACCATGCAACCGATGTTGCCTTCCAGCGCTACGTAGTTCAGTTCGAACTTGGCAGCGTGCGCTTCGCGCGGATCGTCTTGCGACGGATCGTGGAAAGTCTTCAGCTTAGGCTGACGGTACATGGCGTTGGCGTCGATGTTGATCTTGGCGTCCAGGCAGTGCAGATCGCCGTCAGCCTTGATCACCAGCGGGTTCACTTCCAGCAGGGCCAGGTCGTGATCCTTGAACAGCTTGGCCAGACCTACGAAGATCTTGGCGAACTGAGCAACTTGCTTACCTTCCAGACCCAGCTGGAATGCCAGCTCGCGACCCTGGAATGGCTGAGCGCCAACCAGTGGATCGATAGTGGCTTTCAGAATTTTTTCTGGAGTGTCGTGAGCGATTTTCTCGATGTCCACGCCACCTTCGGTGGAAGCCATGAACACGATACGACGGCTCGAACGGTCAACGACAGCGCCCAGGTACAGCTCTTTAGCGATATCAGTGCACGATTCAACCAGGATCTTGGTGACTGGCTGACCATTGGCGTCAGTCTGGTAAGTCACCAGACGCTTGCCCAGCCACTGCTGTGCGAAGGCTTTGGCGTCTTCTTTGCTGCGAACCAGCTTGACGCCGCCCGCTTTACCGCGACCACCGGCGTGGACCTGGGCTTTGACAACCCACTCGCTGCCGCCGATTTTGTCGCAAGCTTCTGCTGCTGCTTCCGGGGTGTCTACTGCGTAGCCGGTGGAAACTGGCAGGCCGTACTCAGCGAACAGCTGCTTACCCTGATACTCGTGAAGATTCATGCTTATTACCGTCTTCGTTAGGTACTGCGCATTCGGTGCTGCACTCATTCAAGTGCCGCACCACCTGTGACTGCTGCTTGCATAGCCTTCCGGATACCCGGTGCAGCTATGCAAGACTGCGTCCAGCGGATATTCCGCGGTGAGTCTTGCATGCAAGGCTCACGACGGGCCAAACCGCCGTGGTTTCTTATTATCTCTTAACGCTTCTTGCGGTTGGCGATGTGGATGGCGCCGCCATTCACTGCCAGAGCAGCTTCGTGCAAGGCTTCAGACAGGGTCGGATGGGAGAAAACCATCATGCCCAGGTCTTCAGCGCTGGTGCCGAACTCCATACCGATCGCGCCCTGCTGAACCAGTTCGGCAGCACTTGGGCCAATCACGTGGACGCCCAGTACGCGGTCTGTCTTGGCATCGGCGATGACCTTGACGAAACCACCGGTATCGTTGGCAGCCATGGCACGGCCGGAGGCTGCGAACGGGAAGGTGCCGACGTTAACTTCAACGCCTTCAGCTTTCAAGGCCTGCTCGGTTTTACCGACCCACGCGATTTCCGGGTGAGTATAAATAACCGAAGGGATCAAATCATAGTTCATCTGGGCCTTGTGGCCCTTGATGCGCTCGACAACCATGATGCCTTCTTCGGACGCCTTGTGCGCCAGCATCATGCCGCGAACCACGTCACCGATGGCGTAAACGCCCGGTACAGTGGTAGCGCAATGATCATCAACGTGCACGAAACCGCGCTCGTCCAGGGTCACACCGCAGTCGGCAGCCAGCAGATCAGTGGTCACCGGACGGCGACCAACGGCTACGATCAGCTTGTCGAAAGTGATGTTCTGTTCGCCGTTGGCATCGGTGTAGTTCACAACGACTTCGTCGCCGTTCACTTTCGAGCCGGTCACGCGAGCGCCCAGCTTGATGTCCAGGCCCTGTTTGGTCAGGGTTTTCAGCGCTTCCTTGGAAACAGCGGTGTCGGCTGCCATCAGGAAGGTGTCCAGGGCTTCCAGGACAGTCACTTCTGCACCCAGACGCGACCAGACCGAACCCAGTTCCAGACCGATAACGCCGGCACCGATCACACCCAGACGCTTAGGTACGGATTGGAATTCCAGGGCGCCGGTGGAGTCGACGATCACATTCTGGTCAACCGGAGCTGGCGGAATGTCGATCGGGCGCGAACCTGGAGCCAGGATCACGTTCTCGGCTTCGATGATTTCTACCGAGCCATCTGGCTTGGTGACTTCGACTTTCTTGCCGGCCAGCAGCTTGCCGTGACCTTCAATGGAAGTCACACCGTTGGCTTTGAACAGGGTCGCAACGCCAGAGGTCAGGCCTTTGACGATGGTGGCCTTGCGGCCGACCATTGCTGGCACGTCCATGGTCACGCCAGCGTGATTGATACCGTGGATCACGAAGCCTTCTTTGGCTTCCTTGTACTTCCACGAGCTATCCAGCAGGGCCTTGGATGGAATGCAGCCGACGTTCAGGCAGGTACCGCCCAGCGCGAGTTTGCCTTCCTTGTCGGTGTACTTCTCGATGCAGGCAGTGCTGAGGCCGAGTTGGGCGGCCTTGATGGCAGCCACATAGCCGCCAGGGCCAGCGCCGATCACTACTACGTCAAATTTCTGCGACATTCAAAAAATCCTCTTTAGCGAAAAGCTTCAAGCCGCAAGCTGCAAGCCAAGCTGCGGGTTTTCCGACAGCTCGAGCTTGCAGCTCATGGCTGCTTCTATCAGATATCCAGCAACAGACGAGCCGGATCTTCCAGCAGGTTCTTGATGGTCACCAGGAAGGTCACAGCTTCTTTGCCATCGATCAGACGGTGATCGTAGGACAGAGCCAGGTACATCATCGGACGGATAACGACCTGGCCGTTGATGGCCATTGGGCGCTGGATGATGTTGTGCATGCCCAGGATAGCGGCTTGTGGCGGGTTGACGATCGGAGTCGACATCATCGAACCGAAAGTACCACCGTTGGTGATGGTGAAAGTACCACCGGTCATTTCGTCCATCGACAGTTTGCCGTCACGGGCTTTCTTGCCGAAGGTGGCGATGCCGCCTTCGATTTCAGCCAGGCTCATCAGTTCGGCGTTGCGCAGAACCGGTACAACCAGGCCGCGATCGCTGGAAACTGCAACGCCGACGTCAGCGTAACCGTGGTAAACGATGTCGCCGCCATCGATCGAAGCGTTGACAGCCGGGAAGCGTTTCAGCGCTTCGGTGGCCGCTTTCACGAAGAACGACATGAAGCCCAAACGCACGCCGTTATGGCTCTTCTCAAAGAGATCCTTGTACTTCGAACGCAACGCCATGACTTCGGTCATGTCGACTTCGTTGAAAGTGGTCAGCATTGCCATGTTCGACTGAGCTTCAACCAGACGCTTGGCCACGGTGGCACGAACGCGGGTCATCGGCACGCGCTTCTCGATGCGGTCGCCAGCGGCGAACACAGGAGCGGCAGCCGAAGGAGCAGCAGCCTTGGCAGGCGCGGCAGCCGGAGCGGCTTTCTTGGCAGCAACAGCTGCAACCACGTCTTCCTTGGTCACACGACCGCCTTTGCCAGTACCGGCAACGGAAGCGATGTTGATGCCGTTTTCTTCAGCCAGCTTGCGAGCAGCAGGAGCGGCGACTGGATCGTCTTCGCCTTCGGCAGCTGGAGCAGCGGCTTGCGCGGCGGCCGGAGCAGCAGCGGCAGCCGGGGCAGCAGCAGCGCCGCCCGCCTCGATGGAGCCCAGGACTTCGTCGGACAGAACAGTGTCGCCTTCGTTCTTGATGATAGCGCCCAGCACGCCGTCAGCAGTGGCCAACACTTCCAGCACAACCTTGTCGGTTTCGATGTCGACGATCAGGTCGTCACGCTTTACAGCGTCGCCCGGTTGTTTGTGCCAGGTGGCAACGGTGCCATCGGCAACCGATTCCGGGAAAGTGGGGGCTTTGATTTCGATAGCCATTATCTGTGGGTCCTTAAATTCGGTTTCAGGTGCGCGAAGGCGTTAAACAGTAAAGGCCGCTTGCAGCAATTGTTCCTGCTGCTCGGCGTGCATCGATGCGTAACCGCATGCCGGTGCAGCAGAAGCCTCACGGCCCGCGTACTCAAGTACGAGAGACTTGTTGAGGTTGCTGATGCTGCGACGCATGTGGTGTTGGCTGCAGTACCACGCACCCTGGTTCATCGGCTCTTCCTGACACCAAACGGCATGCTTGGCGTTGGTGTAAGGAGCCAGGACTTCTTTCAAGTCATCCTCAGGGAATGGGTACAGCTGCTCGATACGCACGATGGCGATATCGTCACGGCCTTCGGCACGGCGTTTTTCCAGCAGGTCGTAGTAGACCTTGCCGCTACACAGAACAACGCGCTCGACCTTTTTCGGGTCCAGGGCATCGATTTCCGGGATAACGGTCTGGAACGAACCTTCGGCCAGATCTTCCAGGGTCGAGATGGCCAGTTTGTGGCGCAGCAGCGACTTCGGAGTCAGGACTACCAGCGGCTTGCGCAGCGGGCGGATCACCTGACGGCGCAGCAAGTGGTAGATCTGAGCCGGCGTCGTCGGCATGCACACCTGAATGTTGTGCTCGGCGCACAACTGCAGGTAACGCTCCAGACGAGCCGAGGAGTGCTCCGGCCCCTGACCTTCATAACCGTGTGGCAGCAGCATGGTCAGGCCGCACAGACGGCCCCACTTGTGCTCGCCACTGGTGATGAACTGGTCGATCACGACCTGGGCGCCGTTGGCGAAGTCGCCGAACTGGGCTTCCCAGATAACCAGCGCGTTCGGCGTGGTGGTCGAATAACCGTATTCGAACGCCAGCACCGCTTCTTCGGACAGGAACGAGTCGTACAGGTCGAAGCGTGGCTGACCGTCGTACAGGTTCTGCAGCGGGATGTAGGTGCCCGCGTCTTTTTGGTTGTGCAGCACGGCATGACGGTGCGAGAACGTACCGCGGCCGATGTCCTGGCCGGTCATGCGGATCGGGTGACCTTCGAACGCCAGGGTCGCGTACGCCATGGTTTCGGCGTAACCCC
>NZ_RCNW01000301.1:0-6009 GCF_004307605.1 Pseudomonas sp. Sample_24 | reverse complement strand
ACCCTGTATCAATTCCACGCCTGCCCGTTCTGCGTGAAAACCCGCCGCACCTTGCATCGCTTGAATGTACCGGTGGCGTTGCGTGATGCGAAAAACAACGAGCAAGACCGCCAGGCCCTGCTGGAGCAAGGCGGCAAGATCAAAGTGCCGTGCCTGCGGATTGAAGAAAATGGGCAGACGACCTGGATGTATGAGTCCAAGGTGATTATTGATTATCTGGACAAGCGGTTTGCGGCAGCCTGAATGATTTGGATTGTTTGAGCCGGCGCCATCGCTGGCAAGCCAGCTCCCACAGGGTCTTGTGGTGCTCACATCACTTGTGGGAGCTGGCTCGCCAGCGATGAGGCCGGCACAAATGCTACAAATCCCGGACAAAAATAAACCGGCTCATCAGCCGGTTTATTCATTTCAGGCCGCTTTATCTATCTGCGCTTGCCGCACCACTGCCGCCAGACGCTTGAGCCCTTCATCCAGCCGCGCCGGTTCGATATGGCTGAAGTTGAGTCGCAAATAGCCGTGATGCTTGTCCGGTTCTGGAAAGAACGGCTCGCCCGGCATGAACGCCACATCATTGGCCAGTGCATCGTTGAGCAAGGTACGAGTGTCCAGCGGCTGCTTGAGCCGCAACCAGAAAAACAGCCCGCCCTGCGGCTCGTTCCAATCCGCCAGATCAGCGAAGTGCGTTTGCAGCGCGGCCTGGAACGCATCCCGACGCCCTCGGTAAAATTCGCGCAGTTCACTGCGATGCTGTCGATACCGCTCGTTGCCGATCCATTGCAAGGCTTGCCATTGGCCGACCCGATTGGTGTGCAAGTCCGCCGATTGCTTGAGCTTGAGCAAATGCGGGAACAGGTCGGGGCTGGCGATCAGGTAGCCGACGCGCAGACCGGGCATCAGGGTTTTCGACACGGTACCGGTGTAGATCCAGCTGGCTGTTTTCAAACGACTGACAATCGGGGTCGCGCTGCCGCCATCGAAGGTTAATTCGCGATAGGGCTCGTCTTCAATCAAGGTCACGCCGAATTCATCGAGCAAGGCTGCCACGGCGTCACGCTTGGCTTCGCTGTAACGCACCGCGGACGGGTTCTGGAAAGTCGGGATCAGGTAGATGAAGGCAGGACGATGCTGCGCCAGGCGAGTGCGCAATTGCACCAGGTCCGGGCCATCAGCCTCCAATGGGACAGTGATGCAGTCCGCGCCGAACAACTGAAAAATCTGCAGTGCCGCCAGGTAAGTCGGCGCCTCGAGAAAAACCTCGGTGCCTTTGTCGATGTAGAGCTTGGCGGCCAGATCGAGGGTCTGCTGGGAGCCGCTCACCACCAACACCTGGCTCGCCTCACACTGTAAGCCCAACTTCCCGGCCTCTGCCGCCAGAGCTTCACGCAATGCCGGCTCGCCTTCGCTCATGCCGTATTGGCCGATGGACAGCGGCATGTCGGTCCAATCGACCTTGGGCAACATGACCTCAGCCGGCAGACCTCCAGCGAACGACATCACCTGCGGGCGCTGAGCGGCGGCAAGGATTTCACGGATCAAAGAACTTTTAAGGCGTGAGACACGTTCGGAAAAAGCCATGGAAGTCACCCGGTAGCCTGGCATGAGGAAAATGAGTCAAACTTATTGACCGAAATTACGACAGCACAAGCGGATACGTCAACATGATTGACCTTAAAAACCCGATTTCCCAGCAACAGGCCATGGAAGCGTTTTTCTTCGGTTACCAGGCTTTCACGGCCAAGGCCGATGAAATGCTTGAACGCCGCGGCTTGAGCCGGGTGCATCAGCGCATCGTGTTTTTTATCGCCCGTTACCCGAACCTCAGCGTGAAAGAATTGCTGGCATTGCTCGGCGTGAGCAAACAGGCGCTGAACATGCCGCTACGACAGTTGGTGGAAATGCATTTGGTGAACAGCGTGGCGTCGCAGACGGACAAACGGAAACGGTTGTTGGAGCTGACCGATGACGGAGCACGGTTCGAGCAGTCGCTGCGTCGCGAGCAGGTGAAATTGCTGGAGCGGGTGTTTGCAGACGCTGGTGAGACGGCGGTGGATGGGTGGTTGGCGGTGAATCTGGCTCTTGGGAAAAGTCAGACTGTTATTGACTGACTGCTCTGCCCCCATCGCCAGCAGGCTAGCTCCCACAGTGATCTGTGTTCACAAAACCTGTGGGAACCAGCCTGCTGGCGATGAGGCCTTCGAAGGCGATATATCCCTATTGCCAAAACTTTCGTCGACAAAATCAAAAACATTATTTGCTTTATTTGTATACAAAAGCATAATCCACTTCGTGCGAGTTCCTGACCAACCGGTCAACAAATTCGCAAGTGCCTCAAAGGGCCGCCGCCGCCCTCATGGGTCCGGCCCTGGAAATAAAAATAAAACTCTTGAGGAGTACTCGCTGTGGAAAGCCGCAAATCCGAAGCATCGACGCTGGATCTCTCGCCGCCACTACGCAATGGCTGGCTGGAACGTCTGTTCAAACTCAGCTTGCATGGCACCACGGTGAAGACCGAGCTGATTGCCGGTCTGACTACCTTCATCACGATGGCCTACATCATCTTCGTCAACCCGAACATCATGGCCGACGCCGGGATCGATCATGGCGCGGCGTTCGTCGCTACCTGCATCGCCGCCGCCCTGGGCTGCCTGCTGATGGGCCTTTACGCTAACTGGCCGGTCGGCCTGGCACCAGGCATGGGCCTGAATGCGTTCTTTACTTACACCGTCGTCGGCACCATGGGCTACAACTGGGAAACCGCCCTCGGTGCGGTGTTTGTTTCCGGTGTGTTGTTCATGATCCTGACCTTTTCCAGGATTCGTGAATGGCTGCTCAACAGCATTCCGGTAAGCCTGCGCTACGCCATGGGCGCGGGCGTTGGTCTATTTCTGGGGCTGATCGGCTTGAAAACCGCAGGTATCGTCGTCGATAGCCCGGCTACTCTGATCAAGCTTGGTTCCTTGCGCGAGCCTGGCCCGCTGTTGGCTGCCGTGTGCTTCCTGATGATCGCCATCCTCAGCTACCACCGAGTGTTCGGCGCGATCCTCATCAGCATCATCACCGTCACCCTCGCCGGCTGGGGCCTGGGCCTGGTGCATTACGAAGGGATCATGTCCGCACCGCCGAGCCTGGCTCCGACCTGGATGGCCATGAACGTCGCGGGCGTATTCAACGTCAGCATGATCAGTGTGGTTCTGGCGTTCCTTTTCGTGCACATGTTCGACACCGCCGGCACCCTGATGGGCGTGGCACAACGTGCCAATCTGGTGGCGCCTGACGGTCGCATCGAAAACCTCTCCCGCGCGATGAAAGCCGACAGCGCATCCAGCGTATTCGGTGCCGTGGTCGGCGTGCCACCGGTTACCAGTTACGTGGAAAGTGCCGCGGGCGTAGCCGCGGGTGGTCGCACTGGTCTTACCGCTGTCACCGTAGGCGTGTTATTTATCGCAGCGATGTTTTTCGCTCCGCTGGCCGGCATGATCCCCGCCTATGCCACCGCTGGCGCACTGATTTATGTCGCGATGCTGATGATGGGCGGCATGGCCCATATCGAATGGGATGAAGCGACCGACAGCATTCCGGCGATCGTTACCGCGATCATGATGCCGCTGACCTTCTCGGTCGCCGACGGTATCGCACTGGGCTTCATCACTTACGTGGCGTTGAAGGCCGGTACCGGCAAGTACAAGGAAATTTCCGTCAGCCTGTGGGTGCTCTGCGCGATCTTCATCGCCAAGTTCATCTTCTTGTAAGCCTTAACGCGGGACACGTTTCGAAACAGCCTCACCCCGTCGGGTGAGGCTTTTGTGCAAATGGAGGAAAGTGATGAGTCTGGAAACCTGGCTGCTGTTCAGCGGCGCGGCACTGGTAGTGATCCTGATCCCGGGGCCACTGTCACTGTTGATGATCAGCAACAGCCTGAATTACGGTTTGCGCCGTTCTTACCCGGCATTTCTCGGCGGGGTGATCGCTTCGATTTGCCTGTTGAGCGCCTCGGCACTGGGCCTGGGCGCTTTGTTGCTGGCCTCGGAACAGCTGTTCAGCGCCTTGAAGATCGTCGGCGCGCTGTATCTGTTCTACCTCGCCTGGCAGAGCTGGCAGCAATCGCGTCAACCGTCCCATGGCGCTGAAGTGCCACTGGCAGCGCCCGTGCCGCGCTTTCGCGCACTGTTCGGCCGTGCATTCATGCTCGGCGCCAGCAACCCGAAAGACATCCTGTTCTTCGCCGCGTTTCTGCCGCAGTTCCTCAGTGCCGAACAGCCGTTCCTGCCGCAGTTGCTGGTGATGATTGCGACCTGGACCGTGCTGGACCTGCTGTGCAAATTGGCCTACGGCCTCGGCGCCCATGGTGCGGCGCGCTATTTGCGCAGCGGCAAGGGGCAGAGCTGGTTCAACCGGGTGAGTGCCGGGTTGTTCAGTGGCGCGGGCGCGGCATCTTTGTTGAGTCGTTAAGCAAAAGCATCGCGAGCAAGCTTTGCTCCTACGGTCATTCGACACGAAACCTGTAGGAGCAAGGCTTGCCCGCGATGGCGTCAGCCCGGTCAGCACTTTTCCACAGACGAAAAAAAGCCCGCAGTGTGAGCGGGCGAAAGACCAAAGAAGCTATATGCGCAGTCGCTTCCAGGTGGTGGCAGCTGCTTGGGGGATCAGCTGCCGCGGTACGTGGAATAGCTGTAAGGCGAGATCAGCAGCGGAACATGGTAATGATCCTGCTCGGCGTTGATGCCAAAACGCAGCACCACCACATCCAGAAACGCCGGCTCCGGCAGCTGAACGCCGCGGGCGCGGTAGTAATCGCCTGCATGGAACTGAACCTGATAAACCCCGGTACGGTAATCGTCACCCTGCAGCAGCGGCGCATCGACACGACCGTCGCTGTTGGTTATCGCGCTGGCGACCAATTCCAGGTGCGAACCTTCAACGCGGTACAACTCGACCTTGATCGAGCTGCCCGGGCAACCATGTGCAGCGTCCAAAACGTGTGTAGTCAAACGTCCCATTGATTCTGCGCGCCTGCCTGCATGGAGCAGTCAGACTTCGCGCCTCCCGAAGTCAGGTGAAAAGGAGACCGCACCGATTCGGAGCACGAAAAGCTGCGGCGAGCGATTGATTAAGACACTTTTCATAAAAATTGTACACAATAAAAACGACATTTTAGCGACCGATAGCGCCATGACAGAAATTTCTGTCATTTTCCTGCGAAACCTTATGCTTTCTATACGCTGCAATCATTAACTGACCAGTCGGGCAGATTTCTTGCAGGTGCTTGTCAGTAGCACGTGAAGATGACCGTTAACGAAAAATGCAAAAAATCAGGCTTACAAAGTGAATATAAAGTTGTATACAATCAACCCATCGCTGTGACGCCAGCCAGTGATCCAACCTTTAGTCGCGTCACACCAACTGTCACCACGCATACAAGAAGGAAGACTGCAGTGAGCGCTGACTACCCTCGCGACCTGATCGGTTACGGCAGTAACCCTCCGCACCCACACTGGCCGGGCAACGCCCGCATTGCCCTGTCGTTCGTCCTCAATTACGAAGAAGGCGGCGAGCGCAATATCCTGCACGGCGATAAAGAGTCCGAAGCGTTTCTCTCGGAAATGGTGTCCGCCCAGCCGCTGCAAGGCGCGCGCAACATGAGCATGGAATCGCTTTACGAGTATGGCAGCCGCGCCGGTGTCTGGCGGATTCTGAAACTGTTCAAGGAATTCGACATCCCGCTGACCATCTTCGCCGTGGCCATGGCCGCCCAGCGGCACCCGGATGTGATCCGCGCCATGGTCGATGCCGGCCACGAGATCTGCAGCCACGGCTACCGCTGGATCGACTACCAGTACATGGATGAAGCCCAGGAACGCGAGCACATGCTCGAAGCGATCCGCATCCTTACCGAAATCACCGGCGAGCGTCCGCTGGGCTGGTACACCGGCCGCACCGGCCCCAACACCCGCAAACTGGTGATGGAAGAAGGCGGTTTCCTCTACGACTGCGACACCTACGACGACGACC
>NZ_RCNW01000236.1:0-6082 GCF_004307605.1 Pseudomonas sp. Sample_24 | reverse complement strand
GGCAACCGAAGTAGCCGCTGCCCAGTTCCCAGGTCAGGTCGCCGCCGTGTTCGCGATGATAGGGGCTGATGCTGCCCTCACCGGTGTCATGGGCGAAGTTGCCGAGTTTGGCGCCCTGGTTCAACGCACGGATGGCGTTGGCGCTGAGCGAACCGAAACTCATGGCCGAGATGTTGAACACCGACGCGGAATACGGCTGGCTGCACTGCGGGCCGCCGACGGTCACTCGAAAACCGCTCGGGTCGCTCAACGGTGCCGGGCGCATGGAGTGGCCGATGAACTCGAAGCCCGATTGATAGACGTCGATCAGGGTGCCGAACGGTTTGTCGGCGCTTTCATTCTTGGCCCGGGAATAGACCAGCGAACGCTGGGCGCGGGAGAAGGGCAGGGCATCGCTGTCGGATTCGAGCAGGTACTGGCGGATTTCCGGGCGAATGCCTTCGACCAGATAGCGGATATTGCCGAGGATCGGGTAATTGCGGCGCACTGCATGGGGGCTTTGCAGCAGGTCGAACAGGCCGATCAGGCTGAGCACGCCCGTGACCGCAGTGATCGGCCAGAGCCAGTCGTGTTCGAGGAAAGGCAGGCTGGCGAGGGTGAAGATCACGCAGACGGCAAAGAAGGCGTAGCGGCTCAGGAGTGACAGGCTCATACGGTTTCCTTGGGTTCGGACTCAATTATTCGGTGGCAACAGCGCATTTGTGGCGAGGGAGCTCGCTCCCGCTCGGTTGCGCAGCAGCCGCAAAACCTGTTGATGGATTTTGTCTGACTGATTGCGGTGTTGGTTTTGGGACCGCTTCGCGGTCCAGCGGGAGCAAGCTCCCTCGCCACAGGTGTCCTGCAATGCAGGGGTTATCAGGCATTTTGTGCCTGGAGAAAAATCGAAAACAGCTCGGACTGGGACTTGATCCCCAGCTTGCTGTACATGTGTTTCTTATGGACTTTCACGGTCTCGATGGAAATTTCCAGTTTGCGGGCGATTTCCTTGCTGGAGCAGCCACTGAGCATCAAGCGTCCGACATCCAGCTCCCGGGCGGTCAGTTGCGCGCCCTTGAGTTGCTGCACCGACGCTTCGAGCTGCACCCGCCAATCGCCCTGTACCGGCGTCGGGGCGAGAGCCACCGTTTCGTTGATCTCGTAGGGCAGGCGCTGACGCAACAACCCGAGCACCCACGGCTGGATCAACGACAGCAAGGCAATCTGTCCGGCGCTGAAACGTTGCTGGCTGCCCAGTGACAGGCACAGCGTGCGGTCGCCTTCGAGCTGGCAATTAAACTGTATTTCGTCGGCCACGACATTCACACGAAAGTATCGTTGATAGTACTCGGTGAGTTCGAAATGCTCCGGCGCCACTTCCGACAGGCGATACAAACCGGTGCGCGATTGTTCGCGGCAGGCGATGTAGAACGGATCGAGCAGGTACAAACCGCGCAGGTAATCCTGGAACAACGGGTCGGGGCCACCATCGACACCCGGCGATTCGGCGAACACTTGTGGATGCCGGTCGGCGCTGAACAGCAGCGCGACCCAGCTGTCGCAGGGCACGTACTGATCCAGCAAGCGGACCAGCTGCGTCCAGAAATTGGGCTTGTCCAGGGCGTCGATCAATTGCCCCACCGAGCGGTGCCAGGCGATGTCGTCCAACGAGAGTGCCATGCATCTACCCCTATCGTGTTACCCCAGCGGCGTGATTTCCCGGCCGCTCGCTTGCTGCGCATACTGGCGCACAGACAGCGACCGGGCAATCTTTCTCCCAGCCCGGCCTTAGAACAAGGACTACCCATGAAGGTCGAACTCGCCCAACTGGCGGGCCGTGACAACGACACGGCTTACAACCTAGAACGTGCCCTGACGGCAATCAACGTTTGCGCCGCCGACACGCAACTGATCATGTTCCCTGAAAGCCACTTGATGGGCTTTCCGTCGGCCGAGTCCGTGGCTCAAGTTGCCGAACCCTTGGACGGCCCCACCGTCAGCGCCATTGTCGCCGCCGCCCGTGAACGCAATATTGCTGTGGTCGTCGGTACCGCCGAGCGCGACAACGGTCGTTTCTACAACACCACGCTGCTGATCACCCCCGAAGGCATTGCCTTGAAGTACCGCAAGACGCACCTGTGGGCGTCGGATCGCGGCGTGTTCGAGGCCGGCGACCGCTACGCCACTTGCCTGTGGAACGGTGTGCGCGTTGGCCTGCTGATTTGCTACGACATTGAGTTCCCTGAAAGCGCCCGCGCCCTGGCGCAACTCGGTGCCGAGTTGCTGCTGGTGACCAACGGCAACATGGACCCCTACGGCCCGACGCACCGCACCGCCATCATGGCTCGCGCCCAGGAAAACCAGGCGTTCGCGCTGATGGTCAACCGTGTGGAAGAGGGCGATGGCGGCTTGCTGTTCGCCGGTGGCAGCGCGCTGGTCGATCCCCTGGGCACGCTGTTGTTCGAAGCTGGCCGTGAGGAAGGGCAGTTTGCGGTTGAGCTGGACCTGAACCGCTTGACGGCGGCGCGGCAGGATTACCGCTACCTGGATGATCAGCGGCTGAAGTTGCCGGGGGAAATGGTCGAGCATGCTTGCGGATTGCGCGAGCTGCTGATTCCTTCTCGATAACCGTTAACCCGATCGTTCCCACGCTCTGCGTGGGAATGCATCAACGGACGCTCCGCGTTCGGCTGTGAAGGGGGCGCGGAGCGTCCCGGGCTGCATTCCCACGCGGAGCGTGGGAACGATCATTGCGCCGAATTCGGCTCTGCCATAAATCCAATAAAATTCCGGAGTAGTCGCTCATGGCTCGTTTGCAACGCACCCTGTCATTAGGGTCGGTGGTGCTGTTTGGCATCGCCTACATGACGCCGATCATTGTGCTCGGCACCTTTGGCATCCTCGCTCAATCCACCGCCGGCATGGTACCGGCCGCGTACCTCGCGGCGCTGGTGGCGATGTTTTTCACCGCCATGAGCTACGGGCGCATGGCCTCGGCGTTCCCGGTGGCTGGCTCGGCCTACAGCTATGTGCGCAAGGCCATCAGCCCGAAACTCGGGTTCATCGCCGGTTGGGCGGTGCTGCTCGATTATCTGTTCTTGCCGATGGCGATCTGGCTGATCGGCGCGGCCTACCTCAATTCCGCGTTCCCGGCGGTGCCGCAGTGGCTCTGGGTGCTTGCATTCATCGGCATCACCAGCGCCATCAACATCGTCGGCCTGAAGCTGGCCAACGGCATTAACGCCTTGCTGATGCTGGTGCAGTTTCTGGTGCTGATCGCTTTCGTCGCACTGTGTGTGCACTACGTCGGTGGCGATGCGAGCACACCGTTGTGGTCGATCAAGCCGTTCTTCAATGGCGACATGCAAATGCCGTTGATCATGAGTGGCGCGGCCATCGCCTGTTATTCGTTCCTCGGTTTCGACGCGGTCAGCACCCTGACCGAAGAAACCCGTGACCCACGCCGCACCATCCCGCGGGCAATCATGCTGATCACCCTGATCGGCGGCCTGATTTTCGTCGGCGTGTCGTACTTCGTGCAGATCGCCCATCCGTCGTTCCAGTTCAACAGTGTCGACTCGGCTGCCTACGAGATCGCCCGCAATATCGGCGGCGACCTGTTCGTGTCGATCTTCCTGATCGGCCTGATCGTCGGCCAGTTCGCCTCGGGCCTGTCGGCGCAAGCCAGTGGTTCGCGCCTGCTGTATGCCATGGGCCGTGACGGCGTGTTGCCCAAGTCGTTTTTCGGCACCTTGCACCAGCGCTTCGGCACACCGATCAACAGCATCCTGCTCTGCGCAGTGGTGGCTTTGCTGGCATTGAAGCTGGACGTTACCACCTCGACTTCCTTCATCAACTTCGGCGCATTCCTGGCGTTCAGCCTGGTAAACCTGTCGGTGATTTTCCATTACTGGATCGGCGGCGAGAAAAAAGGCCTGCGCCAATTCGTGTTGTTCCTGCTGTTCCCGTTCATCGGCCTGGCGGCGGATTTGTGGCTGATGGTCAGCCTCGATCACCTCGCCATCTACCTGGGGCTGAGCTGGCTGGCGATCGGTGTGGTGTACCTGGCGGTATTGACCGGTGGGTTCCGTCGACAGCCGCCGGAGATGGATTTCCAGGAAGCCGCATAAGGCGAGGCCTTTGCTCACGAATGGCGGACATGTGATCCTTGCCGTTTTTGAGTCAAAGGCCTTTTGTTCATGTCGACACTTATCCACATCGCCGCCGCCCTGCTGATCGGTCCCGACGGTCGAACCCTTCTGGTGCGCAAGCGCGGTACCCAGGCGTTCATGCAACCGGGGGGCAAGATCGAAGCCCAAGAGCAACCCGTCAACGCGCTGGCCCGTGAACTGGAAGAAGAACTGGGTCTGCTCATCGATCCGGCGCACGCCACGTTCCTCGGGCAGTTCTCGGCGCCTGCCGCCAATGAACCGGGATGTGTCGTAAAGGCTGAGATATTTCTGCTGACCATCGATGCAGAGGTCACCCCGGCGGCCGAGATCGAAGAAGTGCTCTGGATCGATCCGGCCACCGACGGCGATGTCATCCTGGCGCCATTGACACGGGACCTGATCCTGCCGTTTTATCGAGCTTCGCTGACCGCGATCGCCTGATCATTTACGCAAAGGACTTCGCCCATGATCCCGCTTCAGGACTTGCTGATCTTTGCCGCCGCCGCTCTGTTGATGGTGCTGACGCCGGGGCCCAACATGATCTATCTGATCTCCCGCTCGATCTGCCAGGGACGCGCGGCGGGGGTGACGTCGTTGCTCGGCGTGGTCGCGGGTTTTTTCGTCCATCTGTTTGCGGCGGCGGCCGGTCTGACCGCCGTGTTCCTCGCGGTACCGATGGCTTATGAAGTGCTGAAGTGGGCCGGCGCGCTGTACCTGTTATGGCTGGCCTGGCAGGCGGTCAAACCCGGTGCGCGCTCGCCGTTCGAGGCCCGGCAGTTGCCGCCGGACTCTGCGCGCAAACTGATCACCATGGGGTTTCTGACCAGCGCGCTGAATCCGAAGATCGCGGTTTTTTATCTCTCGGTTTTTCCTCAGTTCATCACCCCGGAACACGGTTCTGTGTTCACCCAAAGCATCGTCCTGGGCCTGACCCAGATCAGCGTCAGTTTCTGCGTCAACCTGATGATCGCCGTGTTCGCGGCGGGCATTGCCTCGTGGTTTGTCAACAACCCGACATGGCTGGCGATGCAACGTTACTTCATGGGCTTCGTGCTGTCGGCACTGGCGCTGCGCTTGATGCTTGAGCAAAAGCGGATGGCCTGAACATGTGGATCGAACGGCTGGATGCCAGCCACGCACTGGACTATCGGGCGTTGATGCTCGAAGCCTATGACCTGCATCCGCAAGCCTTCACTTCAAGCGTACGCGAACGTGCGGCGATGCCATTGAGCTGGTGGGAATCGCGTCTGACCAGCAAGCTCGATGTGGTGCTGGGGGCGTTCGAAGAGGGCAAGTTGGCGGGCATTGTCGGGCTGGCGTTCGAACCACGGGAAAAGGCCCGGCACAAGGCGACGCTGTTCGGCATGTACGTGTCCGCCAATGTGCGCCGGCGAGGGCTCGGCATGCAATTGGTGGAGGCGGTTCTGGCCGAGGGGCGATGCCATCGCGAACTCAGGCTGATCAAACTGACGGTCACGGCCGGTAACGATGCGGCGTTCAATTTGTACCAACGCTGCGGCTTCATCCAGTTCGGCCTTGAACCAATGGCCGTGCGGGTTGGCGAGGAGTACTTCGACAAGATCCATATGTGGCGCGAAATCTGAAAGCTCTGCGAATGATCGTTCCCACGCTCTGCGTGGTAACGCCTCAACGGACGCTCCGCGTTCGGCTCTGGATGGGACGCGGAGCGTCCCGGGCTGCGTTCCCACGCAGAGCGTGGGGAACGATCGTGTAAAGGATGTTCTGCGAATGATCGTTCCCACGCTCTGCGTGGGCACGCCTCAACGGACGCTCCGCGTTCGGCTCTGGATGGGACGCGGAGCGTCCCGGGCTGCATTCCCACGCAGAGCGTGGGGAACGATCGTGTAAAGGATGTTCTGCGAATGATCGTTCCCACGCTCTGCGTGGGCACGCCTCAACGGACGCTCCGCGTT
>NZ_RCNW01000154.1:0-975 GCF_004307605.1 Pseudomonas sp. Sample_24 | reverse complement strand
CCGAACTTGACCAGATCGTCAGGCTCGACTTCACGCAGGGATTCACCAACCTTCTTGCCTTCTTCCTTGCTGCGCACTTCGGCGTTGAAACCGATGCCGCCCTTGGTGGAACGGTTTTGAATAACCTTTTCCAGACCGGAGAACGCACCACCGCAGATGAACAGGATGTTACGAGTGTCAACCTGCAGGAATTCCTGCTGCGGATGCTTGCGACCACCTTGCGGCGGAACGGAAGCGACCGTGCCTTCGATCAACTTGAGCAAGGCCTGCTGCACGCCTTCACCGGAAACGTCCCGGGTGATCGACGGGTTGTCAGACTTGCGCGAGATCTTGTCGATTTCGTCGATGTAGACAATGCCCATCTGGGCCTTTTCCACGTCGTAATCGCACTTCTGCAACAGCTTCTGAATGATGTTCTCGACATCTTCACCCACGTAACCCGCCTCGGTGAGGGTGGTTGCGTCGGCGATGGTGAACGGAACGTTCAGCAAGCGGGCCAGTGTTTCGGCAAGCAGGGTTTTACCCGAGCCTGTCGGGCCGATCAGCAAGATGTTGCTTTTGCCGAGTTCGACGTCGTCATTCTTTTTGTCACGCTGGTTCAGGCGCTTGTAGTGGTTGTACACCGCTACGGCCAGAACCTTTTTCGCACGCTCCTGACCAATCACATACTGATCAAGGATGCCGCTGATTTCTTTAGGCGAAGGCAATTTATGCGCGCTGCTTTCGGCCTGTGCTTCCTGCACCTCCTCGCGGATGATGTCATTGCACAGGTCGACGCACTCGTCGCAGATAAAGACCGAGGGGCCGGCAATCAATTTGCGCACTTCATGCTGGCTTTTGCCACAGAAGGAGCAATAGAGCAGCTTGCCGTTGTCCTCGCCGTTGCGGGTGTCAGTCATTCGTTCGATCCAAATCCGATAGGCTTGCAACACAAGATGAAGGCTATTGCGGGCTTTTTCAAGCCCGCCGCTGATC
>NZ_RCNW01000146.1:0-976 GCF_004307605.1 Pseudomonas sp. Sample_24 | reverse complement strand
GCCGGAAGTGGGGCGAATTATAGACACCTGAGATCTGCCGTCAAGCGTTGATTTGAGTTTTCTGTCATTCAAGGGCCAAACCCAAGAAAAACCGCCCGCTTCTATATAGAAGAGGTCACGCACACAGAAGAGACAAGGCAAAACAGACGCCGGCGATTGCCAGGCCAAGGAAGAGAAAGAGGAGATATGGTGTCCCAGGGCAGGTTCGAACTGCCAACCTTCCCCTTAGGAGGGGGATGCTCTATCCAATTGAGCTACTGAGACACTGCTGCCAGCGAAGATACGCAAAGCGATGGACGGCCAGCATGTTAACGACCAAGCCAGACTTTGTCATGTCGTCCTTTTGCTTTTTAAGTGTAGGCATACGCCCTCTAAATAGCAGGAAGCCTTAATTACAGCCCCAACCTCAGGCCTCCATAAGCATCGCCATGCCGGCAAAGCAGAGCGGAGCTAGCCATTGCCGTAAAAAGCAGACACCCCTGCCCACCATTAATCAAGCTGCCACCCATCCTAAAAATGCCTAAGAACCGCCCTACCTCTAGTAAATCGGCCATTTGCCACTATCCTTGTTAAGGTAAGGACCAGTGACTGAATTCGCTCGCCATGCCGTCAGGTCATTGCACACCTACTGACGAGCAGAGGACGCGATCAGCAAAGCGGTGCTGGCAACTTCCAACCAGTCCGCATTTCTGACAATTGGTGCTGGCAGAACGCCTTTATCCAGTTCAATATTTGTCACAGAATTGACGCCAATGATCTGGCTGCTTTGAGGCATGATGCGAGCCTCATCAATTCAGGTTGAACATTTGGCTGCAACGCTTGTCCTAACTGACATCCTGCGGCCAATCCCGAGAACCGCTCCCCTGAACTAACCGGTTAAATATATGCGCCCATTGAAACAGGCAATTTATTCCAGCCGTACGGCTGACAAGTTCGTCGTACGTCTGCCAGACGGAATGCGTGAACGCATTGCCGA
>NZ_RCNW01000202.1:0-6098 GCF_004307605.1 Pseudomonas sp. Sample_24 | reverse complement strand
CTCGTCAGAAAAGACGTGCACCGCTGGCAAAAGAGCCAGGTCTGACGTGATGAAGCAGATTTGTCTTGGTCGCATCTGCGGCTTCGACGGTGAAGCATCAAGCGTTTTACGCAAATGCCATTAGCCCGGCTGAGGGCCGGGCTTGGCAGAAGCTTGCTACGATCGTCTGTGTATTAGTACAGACGAACGGCGCGGCGCTGTTCGCGCTGAACTTTCTTGGCGTGACGCTTAACAGCGGCTGCTGCCTTGCGCTTACGCTCAGAAGTTGGCTTCTCGTAAAATTCGCGGCTACGAACTTCAGCCAGTACACCGGCTTTTTCGCAGGAGCGCTTGAAACGACGCAGAGCTACGTCGAAGGGTTCGTTCTCTTTTACTTTGACGGCTGGCATCCAGAGCTACCTTCATTCATTACCGGGGTCAACATCCTCGCGGCAAAAGAGCACTTGAAGACGTCGGTTTTTAAGGGTTGCGGATGTTAACCCCTCATCGCTCGGAATGCAAAGCCTCTGATCGAAAACCGCTGGTCGGGGCATCACGCGGCGACTATTATGCGCGCCTTCGAATTCAGCCTAAACAAGGCGCAAACCCATGCTAGTACTGGGATTAGAAACCTCTTGCGACGAAACCGGTGTCGCATTGTATGACAGCGAGCGCGGCCTGCTGGCCGACGCGCTGTTCAGTCAGATCGACCTGCACCGCGCCTATGGTGGCGTGGTGCCGGAGCTGGCCTCGCGCGATCACGTCAAACGCATGCTGCCCTTGATCCGTCAGGTGTTGGCGGAAGCCGACTGCGTGCCGACCGAGATCGACGCGATCGCTTATACCGCGGGTCCTGGCCTGGTGGGCGCGTTGCTGGTAGGTGCTTCCTGCGCCCAGGCGCTGGCCTTTGCCTGGGGTATTCCGGCCCTCGGCGTGCACCACATGGAAGGCCACTTGCTGGCACCGATGCTGGAGCCGCAACCGCCGCAATTTCCGTTCGTCGCTTTGTTGGTGTCCGGTGGGCATACGCAGCTGGTGCAGGTTGACGGAATCGGTCAGTACTCTCTGTTGGGCGAGACGCTGGACGATGCTGCAGGTGAAGCCTTCGACAAAACAGCGAAGATGATGGGCCTGAATTATCCAGGCGGGCCGGAGATTGCTCGTTTGGCAGAGCAGGGCGTTGCAGGACGTTTCGTTTTCCCGCGTCCGATGTGCGACCGTCCGGGCCTCGACTTTAGCTTCAGTGGCTTGAAAACCTTTGCATTGAATACCTGGCAACAGTGTGTGAGCGCCGGGGACGACGGCGAGCAAGCCCGTTGCGACATCGCGCTGGCGTTCCAGCAGGCCGTGGTGGAGACTTTGACCATCAAGTGCAAGCGTGCGTTGAAAGCGGCAGGCATGAAGCGCCTGGTGATCGCAGGGGGCGTCAGTGCCAACAAGGCACTACGCTCTTCTTTAGAAAAAATGCTCGGGGACATGAAGGGCGATGTTTTTTATGCCCGTCCGGAGTTCTGCACCGACAATGGCGCAATGATCGCGTTTGCCGGTTGCCAGCGCTTGCAGGCAGGCCAGCAGGAAAGCCTGGCGATCAGCGTGCAGGCGCGCTGGCCGATGGAGCAGTTGTCGGCACTGTGATGAGCGGCGCTTGAGGTCGGCCTCTAAAAATGCCGTTCGCGCCCTGCAAACAGGTCGCGTAGATTGCCGCGATGGCGCCAGACGATCAGGCCCGTGAGGGCGCTCATGGGCAGCAGTGCTGCCGGTTCCTGCCAGGCCAGTAGCGGCAGGGTCAGTGGTGTAGCGATCAGGGCGGCCAGCGAGCTGGTTCGGGTCAGGTAGAACGTCAGCAGCCAGGCGCAGACCGCCAGCAACGCGGCGGGTGGATACAGGCCCAGCAACATTCCGGCAGCGGTGGCGACGCCCTTGCCACCGCGAAAGCGGAAGTACAGCGGGAACAGGTGACCGATGACGGCGCAGACGCCGATCCAGGCCTGATCCTGCAGGGAAAGGCCCGCAGCAGCGGCGATCAGTACGGGCAGCAGGCCTTTGAAGAGATCGCCGAGCAAGGTCAGGATGGCGAGTTTTTTGCCCGCCAGGCGCAACATGTTGGTAGCACCGGCATTGCCGGAGCCACTCATTCGCGGATCGGGGTTACCGGTCAGTCGGCTGAGCAAAATGGCGAAGGACAGAGAGCCGAGCAGGTAGGCGAGGATCGCCAGTAACCAAAACATGCTAACTATTCCGGGCGAGGACGCCCTGATTCTAACGGCGCATTGCGCCCTTGTCGTGTAGCGGAGAAAAGTGCTTGGACAGAGTGTTTATCGAGGGCCTGGAAGTCGATACCGTGATTGGTGCCTACGACTGGGAGCGAGGCATCCGGCAATGCTTGCGTCTGGATTTGAGCTTTGCCTGGGACAATCGCCCTGCCGCGGCCGGCGATGACCTGACCCTGGCGCTCGATTACGCGAGCGTTTCGTCGCGCATCCAGGCCTTTGCCGAGCAGGCACAGTTCCAGCTGGTTGAAACATTCGCCGAACGTTTGGTTGAAGTGCTCATGAGCGAATTCAAGATTACCTGGATGCGTCTCAAGTTGACCAAGCCTGGTGCCGTTCCTGCCGCTACCGGTGGCGTGGGTGTGGAGATCGAGCGCGGATGTCGCTAACCCAGGTGTATCTCGGGCTCGGTAGCAACATCGAGCGCGAAGCCCATTTGCAGGCCGGACTGGAAGCTTTGGCGGGTTTTCTGGTGGATGTCCATTGCTCGCCGGTTTTCGAAAGCCAGCCCGTCGGCATCAAGAGCGGGCCATTCTTCAATTTCGTGGTGTCGGCGTATACCGACCTTCCCCTGATGGAACTGGATCGCCGCTTGAAGTTTATTGAGGCGGATAATGGTCGTTATGCACCTGAACGCCGAGGTTTGCCGCTGGATATCGATGTTTTGTTGTTCGGTGATCTGGTGGGTAATTTCGATGGCCTGGTCTTGCCGCGGGCAGAAATCCTGAAAAATGCCTTTGTGCTGTGGCCGTTGTCGTTGATTGCGCCGGATCGCGTGCATCCGGGCGTAGGCAAAAGCTTTGCGATCTTGTGGAGTGAAGCTCAGATTGATCAGGTGTTGGCGCCGGTTGCGTTTGAGTGGCGTGGTGAGCAACTGACGCCCGCAGATTTGCTGTGATCCTGTTGGCTTCATCGCGGGCAAGCTTTATTCCTACAGGATCTGCGCTGCCCCTGTAGGAGCGAGGCTTGCCCGCGAAGCTGTTCAGGCGGACGTCGCCTCTTTGTAGGCCTTCAGTGCCTTCAACCGCTCGCGCTTGATCGCCTCACCCAATTCCGGCCCCTTGAATCCCTTCTCCAGCAATGGCTGAACTGCAACGCTACGAGCCGCTTGCGCGGCACCGCGCAGATAATCCGCCTGTGGATAACTTCTCTGCTCCAAGCCTTTGCGCCCTCGGGCGTCCATCTCGCACGCCGCGATGAATTCCTCGAACCGCTGGGGCCGACGGTAAACGTCGAAGCTTTGGAGCAACTCCAGCAATGTCGATGGCTTCAGCTCAAGGGCGCGATGACCGTGGGTGTGATACTCGCCCACCAGCAGCGCCAATTCCTGACAATCCCTCGGTGCCTTGAAACGTTCATTGACCGCTTTGATCAGCTTCAATCCCTTGAACTCATGGGCAATGTGTCGCGGCCATTGTTCTTCCGGCGTCAGGCCTTTGCCCAAGTCATGCAGCAGGCAGGCCCAGCGTACGGTGAGCGGTTGTTGGTGCTGCGCCGCCTGTTCCAGCACGCTCAGAGTGTGCACACCGGTATCGATTTCCGGGTGGTGGGCCTCGGGTTGCGGTACGCCGAACAGGGCGTCTATTTCCGGCATCAGCACCTTGAGCGCGCCGCAGGCTCGCAACACTTCGATAAATACCTGAGGTCGATCTTCCATCAGCGCGCGGGAAATTTCTTTCCAGCTGCGCTCCGCCGTCAGTGCTTGCAGTTCACCTGACTCGCTGAGCTGGCGCATTAGCTCCAGTGTCTCGGCGGCAACGGTGAATCCGAGCCCGGCATAACGCGCAGCAAAGCGGGCAACGCGCAGAACCCTGAGCGGATCTTCGGCGAATGCGGGAGATACATGGCGAAGAATGCGCGCTTCGAGGTCACGCTGACCGTGGTAGGGGTCGGTCAGGTTTTGCTGGTCGTCCTCGGCGATGGCATTGATCGTCAGGTCGCGGCGGATCAAATCTTCTTCAAGGGTTACTTCAGGGCTGGCGTGGAACGTGAACCCGCCGTAACCGCGGCCACTTTTGCGTTCAGTGCGGGCGAGGGCGTATTCCTCACCGGTTTTTGGATGTAGGAACACCGGGAAATCCGCACCGACCGGACGAAAGCCCTTGGCGAGCATCTCTTCGGTAGTGGCGCCGACCACCACACGGTCGATGTCAGTGACAGGAATGCCCAGCAGGCGATCGCGCACCGCGCCGCCGACTTTATAGATCCGCATAAAAAACCTCCGTTAGCTCGACAGGATAACCGTTGCGTCGGGCTTTCGGAGGCACAAACAGAATCAAAGGTGAATGACAGCCAGGTCCAGCCGCCCGTAATCGCCTTCACTGTGTTCACCTTTGGGGGGAACATGGTGAGTTTTCATCACCTGATCCCCTTGCAGGGTTTCCAGGTGAATGTCGAAGCCCCAGAGCCGGTGCAGGTGCTTGAGCACTTCCTCGGTGGACTCTCCCAACGGTTTGCGGTCGTGTTGCTGGTGGCGCAGGGTCAGCGAGCGGTCGCCGCGGCGGTCGATGCTGTAGATCTGCACGTTGGGCTCGCGATTCCCCAGGTTGTACTGGGCGGCGAGGGTTTCACGAATGGTGCGATAGCCGCCCTCGTCGTGAATCGCCGGAACCAGCAGGTCGTCCTTCTGGTCATCATCGAGAATGCTGAACAGCTTCAAGTCGCGAATCACCTTGGGCGACAGATACTGCAGAATGAAACTCTCATCCTTGAAACTGCTCATGGCGAACTTGATGGCGGCCAGCCAGTCGGTGCCTGCAATGTCGGGGAACCAGCGGTAGTCCTCCTCAGTGGGCTCCTCACACATGCGACGGATGTCACGGTACATGGCAAAGCCCAGTGCGTAGGGGTTGATGCCGCTGTAGTAGGGGCTGTCGAAGCCAGGCTGGAAAACCACGCTGGTGTGGGATGTGAGGAACTCCATCATGAAACCGTCGGTCACCAGGCCTTCGTCGTACAGGTCGTTCATCAGGGTGTAGTGCCAGAACGTGGCCCAGCCCTCGTTCATGACCTGGGTTTGGCGCTGTGGATAAAAATACTGGGCAATCTTGCGCACGATGCGCACAATTTCCCGCTGCCATGGCTCCAGCAGCGGCGCATGTTTTTCGATGAAGTACAGAATGTTTTCCTGCGGCTCGGCGGGGAAACGTGCGTTGTCCTTGTCGCTGTATTTGTCCGCGCCTTTGGGAATGGTTCGCCACAGATCATTGATCTGTTTCTGCATATGCTCTTCGCGGTCCTTTTGCCGACGGCGTTCTTCTTCGGCGGAAATCGGATAAGGCCGCTTGTAGCGGTCGACACCGTAGTTCATCAGGGCGTGGCAGGAATCGAGGAGGTCTTCCACCGCGTCGATACCATGACGTTCTTCGCACTGCATGATGTACTGCTTGGCGAACACCAGGTAATCGATAATCGAGCTCGCGTCGGTCCACGTGCGGAACAGGTAATTGCCTTTGAAAAAACTGTTGTGCCCATAACAGGCATGCGCCACAACCAGCGCCTGCATGCAGATGGTGTTTTCTTCCATCAGGTAGGCGATGCACGGGTCGGAGTTGATCACGATTTCGTAGGCCAGCCCCATCTGGCCGCGTGTATAGGATTTTTCGGTGCTCAGGAAGTGTTTGCCGTAGGACCAATGGTGATAACCCAGCGGCATGCCGACGGAGGCGTAGGCGTCCATCATCTGTTCGGCGGTGATCACTTCGATCTGGTTAGGATAGGTATCGAGGGCGTAGCCCGCCGCAATACGGCTGATTTCGCGGTCGTAGGCCTGGATCAGCTCGAACGTCCATTCAGAGCCGGTGGAAATGGGTTGGCGCTTCTGCTCTTTGGCGGTCATGTCACTAACCT
>NZ_RCNW01000417.1:0-981 GCF_004307605.1 Pseudomonas sp. Sample_24 | reverse complement strand
TTGTCGGGGTTCGGCCGCTGAACAAAGTGGTTCAAAAAAGAAAAATTTGGAGCATTAACGCATGAAGGCATTAGGCAAAAAGCTTGCTGGCAAGACTCTTCTCGCCATGTCCCTGATGGGCATTATGGCGGGCGCGGTTCAGGCGGACGACAAGGTGTTGCACGTCTATAACTGGTCCGACTACATCGCTCCGGACACCGTCAAGAAGTTTGAAGACGAGTCGGGCATCAAAGTGGTCTACGACGTTTTCGACAGTAACGAAACCCTGGAAGCCAAATTGCTGGCAGGCAAGTCCGGCTACGACATCGTCGTACCGTCCAACAACTTCCTGGCCAAGCAGATCAAGGCAGGTGTTTACCAGAAGCTGGACAAGTCCAAGCTGCCCAACTGGAAGAACCTGAACACCGACTTGCTCAAGGCCGTATCGGTCAGCGACCCGGGCAACGAACACGCCTTCCCGTACATGTGGGGTTCGATCGGTATTGGTTTCAACGCCGAGAAGGTCAAGGCTGCACTGGGTGCCGACGCGCCGACCAACTCCTGGGACCTGCTGTTCAAACCTGAAAACGCTGCGAAGTTGAAATCCTGCGGTATCAGTTTCCTCGATTCGCCAACCGAGATGATTCCGGTGGCGTTGCACTACCTGGGCTATCCAACCGACAGCCAGGACAAGAAACAACTGGCCGAAGCTGAAGCGCTGTTCCTGAAAATCCGTCCTTCGATTGGTTACTTCCACTCGTCCAAGTACATCTCGGACCTGGCCAACGGCAACATCTGCGTGGCCGTGGGTTACTCGGGTGACATCTACCAGGCCAAGGCACGCGCTGCCGAAGCCGGTGACAAGGTGAAAGTCAGCTACAACATTCCGAAAGAAGGCGCCGGCAGCTTCTACGACATGGTCGCCATCCCTAAAGATGCCGAAAACGTCGAAGGCGCCTACAAGTTCATGACCTTCCTGCAGAAGCCGGAAATCATGGCCGA